>JAEINM010000317.1 GCA_016342385.1 Spirochaetaceae bacterium
AATTTACTTGACCTTACCCTAAGGGTAAAGATTTATTATTAAAGAGAAACAATTTAGGAGACCTATAGTGTATCAGATAGGATTATTTTCAAAAATCAATTTCATAACGACAAAAACTCTCAGACACTACGATGAGATCAGCCTGCTGAAACCGGACCATGTGGACTATCTTACGGGATACCGCTACTACACCAATGAACAGCTCCCCAGACTGCACAGAATACTGGCCTTGAAGCAGCTGGGACTCAGTCTGAACGAGATAAAAGAGATCATTGAAAATCCCCTGAGCATTGAGGTATTCCTCAAACTGAAAGAGAGAGAATTACAGGAAGAGATCGAAAGAGAAACCCGGAGACTGACCGAAGTCCGCACATGGATCAACCATGTAAAAGGAGAAATAACCATGAGCTATACACCCATACTAAAAGAACTGCCCCGCGTAATTGTGGCATCTATGCGTACAACTATCCCCTCATACGATACCTATTTTGATGTTGTTCCTAAAATGGGAGAGGAGATGGGACGACAGGGAGCCGTCATAGAGGAGAATCCCGCTTACTGTTTCACCATCTATCACGATGGAGAATACAAAGAAAGGGATATTGATGTAGAGGTCTGCGAAGCGGTTCAGAAAGCCTGTGACGATTCTGAAATGGTAAAATACAAAACCATTGAAAAAGTAGGCACAGCCGCTTGTGTACTTCATAAGGGACCCTACAAAACTATCCGCGATGCCTACGGCTTTCTTTTCACCTGGATTAAAGAGAATAACTACGAAATTGACGGCAATCCCAGAGAGTCATACATAGACGGAATCTGGAATAAGGAAAATGAAAATGACTGGCTGACGGAACTGCAGGTTCCGGTCAAAAAGAAGTAAAAAAATTGCATTCTATCCCTCCTTCTATATAATTAAGTTAGGAGGGACAAACTAATGATAGTTGCTGTTCCAAAAGAAAGCTATTCAGGGGAAAAACGAGTCGCTCTGATCCCCTCTCACATTGCTTTACTAATCAGATCGGGCCTGGAAATTCTGGTGGAAACCGGAGCCGGACTTCCATCGGGATATGCCGATTCAGCCTATGAATCAAAAGGCGCGAAAATTATAAAAAATAAAAAAGAGCTCTTTTCGGCGGCTGATATTCTTCTTTTTGTCAGAGGCGACAATCCTGAAGACCTGGAAAAAATGAAGAAAAACACCATTTTCATCGGCCAGCTCAATCCCTATGACATGGAAAAACAGATCACTATTCTCAAAAAAAATGGACTGACCGCTTTTGCCATGGAACTGATACCCCGGATCAGCCGGGCTCAGAGTATGGATGTCCTTTCATCAATGGCCTCAATCGCCGGCTACAAGGCGGGGATTATGGCGGCCGATCATCTGCACAAAATATTTCCCATGATGATGACCGCAGCGGGAACTGTTACCCCGGCAAAGATTCTCATCATCGGTGCGGGAGTGGCCGGTCTTCAGGCTATAGCCACAACTCACCGTCTGGGGGCTCTGGTAACTTCTTATGATATCCGTCCCGCCGTAAAAGAACAGGTGGAGAGTCTCGGTGCGAAATTTCTTGAGCTCGATCTCGATACGGGAGATTCAGAAGACAAGGGTGGATACGCCAGAGAGATGGATGATGAGTTCTATAAGAAACAACAGGAGATGCTCTCAGATGCTATCGCCGCATCTGACGTGGTGATTACAACAGCCTCTATTCCGGGGAAAAAATCTCCGATTCTCATAACCTCTCACATGGTGGAGAGAATGCAGTCCGGTTCTGTCATCATAGATCTGGCGGCGGAAAGAGGGGGAAATTGTGAAGACACGTCTCCCGGAGAAACCACAGTGAAAAATGGCGTCATGATTATAGGCCCCTATAACCTGCCATCGCAAGTGGCTTATCACGCCAGTCAGCTCTACTCCAAGAACATCTCCAGTTTCCTCGGACTTCTCATAAAAGAGGGAGAGATTGATATTAATGAAGAAGATGAAATCATCAAGGCGACACTTATCTCCAGAGAGGGAGAGTTTCTCTTCGGAAAAGAAGAGTAAGGGGAAATTATGGGAGATTTTGCCGTATTATTGACAATTTTTGTTTTAGCTATATTTGTGGGATTTGAGGTGATCACAAAAGTGTCACCGATCCTCCATACACCACTCATGTCGGGATCCAATGCCATTTCCGGTATTACACTGATCGGAGCCATATTATCTGCGGGAAGTCAGAAAACTCAGGTGACAATGATTCTGGGACTGGCCGCTGTCATATTCGCCACCATAAATGTGGTGGGAGGATTTGTTGTTACCCATAGAATGCTGAGAAAATTCAGGAGGAAAGAGGAATGATATCACCGGCAATAGTCAATCTGATTTATCTTCTCTCCGCCACATTATTTATTATGGGTCTCAAGGGACTTTCTCACCCCAAAAGTGCTGTAAGAGGAAATCTTCTCGGTGCAATAGGTATGTTTCTGGCTGTAATAGTAACCCTGGTGGATAAGCAGATCATCACTTACGACCTTATAATAATAGGGATTCTCACAGGTTCAATTATAGGGACAGTATTTGCCCTTACTATAAAAATGACGGCCATGCCTCAAATGGTGGGTCTTTTTAACGGACTGGGAGGTGGAGCCTCACTACTCGTTGCGGGAGCTGTTCTTCTGGAAGCGGCATTGCTTCAAAAAGGTCCCGGACTTCAATTCACTATTGCCACATGTGCTTCCGGTCTCATTGGAGCCGTTACTTTAACCGGTAGTTTTATCGCCTTCGGGAAACTGCAGGGGTTAGTAACAGAGAAACCGGTCCGTTACAAAGGGGAACAGATCGTCAAGGTTCTTCTCCTTCTGGCATCTATCTATGTAAGTGTATTAATTGTGCTCAATCCTCACATAACCATGTACTACTGGATACTCACGGGAATAGCCGGATTACTGGGTATTTTTCTCGTATTGGCTATCGGTGGCGCCGATATGCCCATTGTCATAGCCCTGCTCAATTCCTACTCGGGACTGGCGGCAGCGGCTACAGGCTTTGTTCTCTCAAACTATGTGCTGATTATTGCAGGCTCTCTTGTTGGAGCATCGGGAATAATTCTAACAAAAATCATGTGTAAAGCCATGAACCGCTCACTGGCCAATGTACTGTTCGGCGGAGTCGGTGCTGTTTTAGAAAAAGCCGATGAATCGGATATTTATGAGGGGAAAATAACATCTACTTCAGCCGAAGAAGTTGCCATGCTTCTGGAGTCATCGCGGAAAGTCGCTTTTGTCCCCGGTTACGGAATGGCTGTCGCCCATGCTCAGGGTATGGTCAGAGCACTTTCCGAGGAACTGGAGAAAAACGGAGTGGAAGTATCCTTCGGGATCCACCCCGTTGCGGGACGTATGCCGGGCCATATGAATGTCCTTCTGGCCGAAGAAAATGTTCCCTATGACAAGCTTCTGGAACTGGATATTATCAATCCCCGTTTTAAGGATATGGATGTGGTTATTGTTCTCGGTGCCAATGATGTTGTCAATCCCGTGGCCCGGAAGGAAAATAATCCCATTTCCGGTATGCCCATTCTCAACGTGGATCAGGCGGGAACTGTTATTGTTATCAAAAGGAGTTTGAGTCCCGGATTTGCCGGAATTTCCAATCCCCTCTTTGCCGCGGATAACACTCTCATGTTCTTCGGAGACGGCCGGGCAAAAATGGAGGAACTGGTTAAGGCATATAAGGAATTATAATTAATTCAAAATATCATCCAACTTATAAAAACGGTCAGAAACGGTTCTGTTAGCGAAGGGTTCATAATCAAAGAGGGTTTTTCCATTGTCAAATATCCCTATTCTGTAATTCATTCCCAGATAATGAGTCAGATAATAGAGGGTGATGTAATCGGCAAAATCTTCGGCCCAGTTGGAATAGCTGTAGAGTGAGGCAAAAGGAGTACTCTGAAACTCCTGATAAACAGAAAGCATATCATTTGGGGGAATTTTTTTATCTGCATTCTGTGTATAAAAATTCAATTTCTCATTGTAGGAAATAAGGAGGAAATCAGCCGGTATATCATAGCTGTCCCAGAACTGCTCTGTAAAAGGAGCATTCTCTTCCCGGATACAACCGAGATCTTTCATCACATTGTGAACATAGGGTGTTTTTCTGTCCACATAATCCACAATATGAGCCGCTTCATGCACAAGGATATAGAGTAGACCGGAATAGTCATCAGAGATATTGATTTCCAGTGACAACCCATCATTATCTCTCATAAAACAGCTCATATCTTTAGAGGTGAATAGTTCTGAAATGCTACTACCCAGAATCTCGGGATTGAGAAAGAGAATGGTATAGATTTTCCCCTCTTCGGATAAGACAAAATCGGTCAGGCCACTGCTGTAGAAATTCTCTATAAAATATATTCCTATCAGTCTTTCTTTTAATACTTTTTGGAAATAAGGTGGTAATAACTTAAAATAGTCATCTATCATAGATATCTCCGGCTCTGACAGATCATAGAAAAGGTAATAGGGATTCATATCCATATCTCTTATATAATCCAGTATCATCTGATCCGATGAATTCAGACGCTCCCTTATTGAGCTGTTTTCATCAAATGAGTAATTCTCCAGATGTTTAGAGGGAATAGTATCAATGATTTTCTGAAGACTTTTTTCCGATCCGCATGAAAGTGTCATCACGAGACAAAGAATCGCAACTATGACTGATCTGCTGAGTAATTTCATAGTATTAATTTTTCTCATGGGGGTTCCCCAATCGGTATGCCCGATGGGGAGAATTATTTTTTAACATGATAAAATAGTAAAACGAGAAAGGCTCAATGACAATCGGCTTTTTCTTGACATGGTGAATTCGCGCACCTTATCCTTTTATCAATGAATGAAAAACTATTTAGCGATCTTCAGAAATATCTTCTTAGT
The DNA here is from genome assembly GCA_016342385.1 of Spirochaetaceae bacterium. GTDB lineage: Bacteria > Spirochaetota > Spirochaetia > DSM-2461 > DSM-2461 > Spirochaeta_F. Next base: position 4,927 of record JAEINM010000317.1, read on the forward strand.
CTGAAAGAAAAAAGTCGCACAAATCTATTGCCTACCCTACTGAAGGCTCAAAAACTCTTCGGCTACATACCCGAAGAAGCCATAAATCTGATCAGCAGAGAACTAAAGACATCACAGGCCGAAATATATGGAGTCATTGAATTTTACTCTCTTCTCTACACAAAGCCGACAGCCGAAACTGTCATTCGGGTCTGCTCCAGTCCCTTATGCTCACAGAAAGGTTCGGCAAAAATCAGAAAAGCCCTGCTGGAGAA
>JAEINM010000318.1 GCA_016342385.1 Spirochaetaceae bacterium
TCCCCGTAACAGCAAGAGTTGATGTTGTTAAGGACAAGTTGTCTCTTATCGGTGGTTATGTTCTCAAGAATATTGTCAAATCTGTTTATACAGAAAATGCTGCCCCTTCATCTACTTCTGAAACTGTTTACACATATACAACCAGTACAGGAACTGATGTCACACCTGTTCCTGTTGCTACTTCTACTATTGATGGTACAGACACTACTATTACTTCGACTGAGTATACAACAGAAGCAGAATGGACCGGTCAGATGAACTTCATGATTCGATGGCAGCCAATGGAAGAAATGACTGTTGACTTCTTCGGGCAGTCAATTATAACAGCATTGGATTTTAATTTATTTGGATCAAGATCTACTGCACCTTTAGCTACTGATGGTTTCAATGCCTCACGCATAATTGATAATCTTGGTATGAGTGTATCATTTCATTTCTAATAGATAATTTTATTTAGATATTCTGGGCTGTCTTCGGGCAGCCCTTTTTTGTGAACCTTTAAATCCCTTAAAAGCATCCTATTACTTTTTACTATAAATTGAGACAATTTGAAGTGGTAAGGAACTTGTGGTTAACAGTATGCTCTTCAGCGAGCCGGGGGCTTCGGAGCATACTCTCTATTACTTCTGGATTTACTAGAAATCTTCCATGACCTTTTCAATATCTCTTTTATAGATTGGTTTAGTCAGAATTTTGTACTCATGATCGGGCAGCCTCTTTTTAAGGTTCTCCCTAAAGACAGTGGAGTCGCCCAGTGCAGTTATAAATATGATCCGGGCCTTATCATCAAAGTCATATATTTCCTCTGCCGCTTCCGGTCCGGTTTTAACATTCATATTATTGTCCAGAGATATATAGTCGGGCTTCCTGTTTTTATAGGACAATACGGCTGATTCCCCATTGTCTTTATAGTCGATGACATTCAGACCCATTTCAGTAAAGTATTTGGCCAGATAGAACTGAACATAGAGAGAATCATCTACAATAATAACAGATTTTCCATGGGGATTCCGGTTCTTCAGGTTTTCAAGACGAAGGGAAACAAAGGCATCTTTCTCCTCTTTTCTCTCCTTTCTTATGGCCATAAGGATAGAGGTGAAAACAGCAGAGTCCAAATGATCGATATCATCTCTGCCCTGAAGCTGATAAAGTGTCCTGTAGGATTCCGCTTTGGATCTAACACTGTCCAGTGGCATTTCGAACCAGTTGGATAACTCACTGAGCATCCCTTCGAAATCGTCCACTTTATAGGGGGGAAGATTGATGGAAAATATTGCTCCTCCTTCCGGATTATCCGAAATGGATAGCGTTCCTCCCTCCCTCTGAATAATGTTATTGGTTATCCACAGACCACGTCCACTGCCCTCAATGGAGGTGGTTATTTCCCTGCGGTAGAATTTTTCCAGAATTTTCTTCTTTTCCTCTTCGGGAATCCCCTTCCCCGAATCAATGATGTGGATTCTTATATCCCGATCTTTTTCTACAAGTATTTTAACTTTATCATCAGTGTCTGTGTATTTAAGAGCATTTTCTATCAGATTTGATACGGCATTTTTAAAGAGAGCTGATGTCTGGACAAATAGAAACTCCGGAGAAATATACTCGACCTCTATTCTATCATGATTTATAAGTGGAATCCTTTTTTCCGTGACTTTTATGTTTTCCATAAGTTCAACTATGGACACTATCCTTTTTTTAGAAGACATGATCCCAGTAGCTTCTGTAATAAGTTCCTGTATGTCTGTAACGGATTCACTTATTGATGTTTTTACTTTTTTTTCACTGACCTGATCTATATCATATTTGAGGCTTATAAAATGATTCTTTGTATCATGAGACAGGATATCCAGGCTGGTCTCCAATATGACACTCTGTTCCCGTAGTTTGATTGTGCGCTCTTCCACTTTTTTTTCAATTTCCCGGTAGGATTCCTGCAGAGCTGTTTCGGCTTCTTTCTGTTTTTCGATGATATCGGCATAATCAGATTTTATAAGAGCAAGGGACTGGTAGATTTTTTTAAAGGGATTGCTGTCATCAAGATCGAACTGGGGTATGTTCCTGTCTTTTAAATCCCAGCTCAGCTCATTGATAAAATAGAAAAGTCTATCAATTTCATTTTTTTCATCCATGGAATCATGCTCGGAAGGTATATCATTCACGTGCTCCTTTAAGTAGAGAGCTTTTTCAATAGCTTTCTTGTAATTTCGACAGAGGAAAAGAGGGAAATCACGGGAGTATATCTTTTTCCCCAATTCAAATGACCAGCGTATTACAGGAGATCCGTTATAGCCGAATAATCCCAGCAAGTAGCCACGATCCTGTTCATCCAGGAGCATTTGAGCAAAAAGAATCCTATTGTCTTTACTGACTAGCCCTTCAAGTCCTGAATAGTCTTTGAGCTCTATGTGTTTTTTATCATATAATCCCGTGTTCTTGAGAAATTCCCTGCGGCAATCTATAAATCTGGACATACCATCATTTATGCTATTACCTTTTGGAATAGATAGAAACATATCCTCTCCCAGTTGCATAAAGGAAACAGAGTATAAATCTGTCAGCTGTATATTTGTCCATTGAGGTTCAGATTTTATTATTAAGCCGCTGATCGGGCAGATATTTTCCAGAATAAGCCTCCCATTAGTGATCTTTCGGAATTGCTATTATTTCCCCGCCATGAGGATGGTCTTCATTTTAATTTTAATATAAAAACCAATATTTTAATTCTAGTTTTACCTGGCAGAAAAAGCAATATTGCTTTGTTAGTCAAAGGTTTAGACCTGTACAAAACCATATTCTATTTAGTACAATAATTTTCATGAATAAAATACTGGTAATAGATGAATCGCCGCTTTTCAGAAAATTTGCTATATCACTGCTTGAATTTCACGGATGCAAAGTTTTTCCCTCACGCAGTGGATTCGATGGATTGAATCAGCTTCGAAAAGTACGGCCGGATCTTATAATAATTGATGATGCGCTTAATCGGCAGAGTGTTAATAATTTTCTGAAAAAGAAGAGTGAAGATATTAATATAAAAGACATTCCGGTCATTTTTCTGGCCAAGAGTTTCAGTCAGGAGCGCATAGTCGAATTATGCCGGGTTAAAGTAAGACGGTTTATTTTGAAACCAATCAAAGTTGATAAATTTCTCACAACAGTGGGGTCTTTTTTTAATAGAGATTTTTTTATTGATTCATCGGAATGTCAGCTTAATCTCCATGTCAATGAAAATCTTATTCTCGTTGAAGTTGCCAGGGGCTTTAATAGAACAAAACTGGATCTGGTGCATTGGAAGATTAAAGAAATTATGTTGGCTAATAATATAGAAAACCCTAAAATAATGCTGCTTATTTCAGATGTTACTATAGATGATGAAAATTTGTATATTCTCATCAGTTCTCTCCTGGCTATACCGAATAATACGGATGATGTCAAAATCCTTACAAATGAAAAATTTGTAAAAAATGCCATAAAGACCAATCCAAATTTTGAAACCATAGATATCTGTAACAATCTGATTGAAGCTATTGATGCTTTTTTCGGTAAAAAGGGTCTTGAGAACCTGACCAGTAACCAGGACATGGTTCATCAGATTTATTTATCTACAGGCGATAATTATGAAACATCTGGTATTATTGATCTGAATTTCAGTGAGGAGAAGAATCCTAGGCAAAATCAGGTTTAAGAGTTTTTTCAGGCGAAACTTGCAAAAAAACGGTGGATCTTATGAATTCCTCCACCAATGAGCATCATGGGGCAGGCCGTGGCAATCTCAATTCCTCTATCCTTGCATTCATTTGAAATTTCATCTGAAACCATTTTTCGGTTTTGGAAAAGGATTCTTTTTACTCCGCTGTCTTTTATATGGGAAAAAGCCTTAGAAACGTTTTCCTTCTTCATCAATATATAAGCCGTTTCAGGAGTCTTTTTCAGTTGGGAAATATTCTCATAGACTTTAATGTCATAATTTTCACTTTTTTTCGGATTCACGGGATAGACCGTAATACCGGCTTTGTTCAGTTCCTTGTATATCATTCTGCTGAAACTATCTTTTTTACTGGAGTATCCCATAAACAGAATCTCCTGGTTTGTAATAAAATCTCTTGTGGGTATCTTCATTTTTTTCTCCATCTCTATTAGAATATTCATTATACTCTTTTTTTTCTTTTTCCGAAAGATACAGGTTGCAGTCTTTCTGTTGACATGAAATTCTGTAATCGGGAAGTCATGACGTAATTTCTTTGAAATTATGTCCCTCTATGGTATAATCTATATGAAAAATGCTTGAGTTAAAAGAAATATCTGTTATTATAATCTAGATTCAGATCAACTTGCTCATAACTTAAAATCTAAACGAGTTAAATAGGATTTAATAATATGTTTTGCATTGTGTGTAAAAATGAAGTCCATGGTGTCCTGATACAGGGACACTGCCGGAACTGTGTTGAAAGAAAACTGGTCTCTCATGATCAGATACAACAGGAACTTTCTGATTCCAGAAATCATGTAGAAGAACTTCTTGCTGAATTGCGAAGACTCTCCATTAAAAATCAATCACTTCAGAGTAGACGAGGTCGAAAGGGTTCCGCTTCTGAAGGAGAGAGAAGAGCTCTTATGACAGAAGATGAATACAGAGAATTCCTCGATAAACTGGGGAAGCAGAGAGATTCCGAACTCGCCCGGGAGTATGGAGTTTCCGATTCCTATGTGTGCAGGACCAGACAGAAACTGGGAATTCCCACATATGCCAATAATGAGGAATTGTGGAAGAAGATAGATCCGGTTATTTTCAAAAAATCCATACGCGCTGTGGCTGCGGAATTCGGGATTGACCGGGGAAGAATTGAACGGAGAAGAAAGAAACTGCTTCAGACCAGGGAGCAGCTGGTAAAAGTCTAGGCGCTGGTCTTTAATTTGATAATTTGTTGTCTACAAATTGATTAACTTCATATAAAAGATCCGTTGCCCTGCTGTTCAGCTCTTCACATTTACTTTTCATTTCTCTGATAAAATCCCGGTCTTTTATATTTTTTAGATTGATAAGGACATTGATGATTCCTCCACGTACACCAGTATAGGCTATCTGCGCACCGACGGCTGCATCGGTAAGGGAATTCACATTGCCCATTTCAGCTGAATTCTTTGCCGTCTCTA
>JAEINM010000319.1 GCA_016342385.1 Spirochaetaceae bacterium
CTGATCTTTGCGGCCAGGATAAAAAGTGAGGAACTGGCCAGTGGGCTGATGAATCTTCTCACTTTTCCTATGATCATTTTTTCCGGAGTGTTCTTTTCTCTGGAGGGGACTCCCCAGATTATGAAGACCATTTCGAAGGTTTTTCCTCTGACTCACTTTATCGAAGGAGCCAGATCCATTATGATCGATGGGGCGGGATTCATTGAGATTCTGCCGAATATTCTGGTTCTGGGGGGGATGACTATTGTTTTTCTGGTTATTTCATCAGCTCTGTTCCGCTGGGAGTAGTCCCTCATTTTTCAATAGAGAGAGGAAGAAAGAATGAATAAGACTGCCAAGTATCATGAATCGGAGAATCTGATAGCTCATATAAGTGACTTTCTCGATTTTATCGGTAATGCCAGGTACAATGGGACGGCCAATGTTCTTATTCATTCAGGACATCTGACCGAAGACTTCTTTAACTTGAAAAGCGGAGTTGCCGGTGAATATCTACAAAAATTATCCAATTATGTCATGAGAGCCGCTATTATTCTAGATGAAACCCATCTGGAGCAACCCAGATTTCGGGAAATGGTATTTGAGGCCAACAGGTCTGGTGACATAGCTTATTTTAAAGATAAAGAGACCGCTTTTAGCTGGTTGACCGGTTAATTCTCCTCTTTAAGAAAGAGGATTGATACAACGATAGCCGCCGGAGGGAAGAGAGAAAATCTGGAAGAGGTTAAGAAAGTCTCCTTTCTGCAGCATAGTCTCTATTCATTACAGAGAGAGATCTTTTTGCCTGTCTGTCCCGATTCAATAATAGCCATGATTATTTTTACATCATTCACAGGCATCTGATGTGGAAGAGCCGGTGGCCGACCCTCTTCCAGGGAATCGAGAAATGCACTCCACTGAAGATAAAAGCTGTTCTCCCGCTCAAAGGAATGCTTGTTTATCTTTCCTCCGGGAGTCATCTCAAGAATCAGATCGTCCTTTATTATAAGAGTTCCCTTATCTCCATAAAGTTTCAGATTACTATCATCATTGACAGCTCTCCAGCCCAGATTGAGTGAGCTGATGACACCGTTGCAGTGCTTCATTAGAGAAAGGGCCGAATCCATGGTTCCCAGATCCTTATCAATTGAGGCCGTGTGGGAAAAAACCGAATCTACCGGCCCGGCTATCATCTGGAGAGCATGAACAAAGTGAACACCTCCATCAAGAACATAACCTCCGGGATATTTGTTGTCGGCCCGCCACTGTGTTTTGTTGTATTTGTTATTTTTATCCATAAAGGAGAGGAGATTCCAGCTGGTGCTGTGCAGTTTTCCGATTATTCCCTCTTTTACAAGTTCTGCCGCTTTTCTAAAACGGGGTTCGAAATGGAAATTTTCCCCGGTCATATAGGTGACCCCATATTCTGCAGAAAACCGGGATGTTTCTTCTGCTTCCTCATTATTCATTCCTGCCGGTTTTTCACAGAGCACCGATAAGCCCGCTTTACAGCAGGCTCTGCTGACCGGATGATTCATGGTTATGGGAAGAGCTATAAGGACTGCATCGAGACCTACTACTCTTCCGATCATCTTTTTCCAGTCCGTCCAGACTGCTTCTTCGGGCAGGCTGAGTTTTTCTGCTATATTCACAGCCTTCGGTTTTGTTCTGTTACAGACAGCTTTTATTTCGATCCTCTCAGACAGCCTCAATAGTGCCGGCAGATGGGCTTCTTCAGTAATAATTCCACAGCCGATAATGGCGATTTTTATTTTTGTCATTATGTATCTTACAATGACTTTATAAGATTCAGAAGTCTTATGTTCTACTCTCAGGAAAAATAGTACTCGAATTTACTTTTCCCCATGTTTTATACGATACTTGATATATATATACGATCTGGAGAATTTTATGAGTATTATTTCTATCATTTTTATATTCTTTTTTCTTGTCAGTACTGTTGTTTTTATTCTTTTTTTTGTCAGAGAAAAGTCTCTATTTATAAGAGTCCTGAATGATATCTCTGATAGAAGTGCAGCGGAGAAATCCTATCCTGAAAGAATTGAAATCCTTCTTGATTCCTATAAAATGAGAAATCAGTTCAGGGAAAAATCTCTTGAAGAGGCTCAGATTAGCGCCAATGAGAGTGAAAGGGGATCCACCCGTTTATCCAGGAATATCCAGAAAGCACTGATATACAGTTCCGGAATAAGTGTGGAAGCGGAAAAAAATAAGAATGTGGCTACTTCTCTCTATGAGAATGTCAGTGAAGGATCTGCTGCTGTTGAAGAAATTATTGCTTCTATTAGAAGTCTTAAAGATAAAGTGAATATCCAGAATGAAGCGGTGAATCACACGTCCGGTGCCGTAAGCGAAATAAACAGTTCTTTAAAAGATGTATCGGATCTTATAACCCATAGAAAAAAAGATACTGAAGAACTTGTCATTATAACAGGCAAGGGCAGCGATAAAGTGCAGGAGTCCGCAGAAGTAATGTCGGCTGTGCAGAATCAGGTGACAAATGCTCTTTCTCTTATAACAGTTATTGACCAGATTGCGTCGCAGACGAATCTTCTCTCTATGAATGCCGCTATTGAAGCAGCCCATGCAGGGGATTCGGGAAAGGGTTTTGCCGTTGTTGCCGAAGAGATCAGAAAGTTGGCCGAATCCACAGCGGAGAATGCCCGGAATATATCGGTAACCCTTCGGGATCTGGTCGAAAATATCGAATCTGCTGGAGAATTGAGCCGGGAAAGTGAAAAGGCATTTACCAGTATCGCCAGTGGTGTCAAAAAGGTTTCAGATACATTCAGACAAATCGGTGAAAAAACAGAGACAATTTTCAATAATACTCAGGATGTAGTCTCTTCAACGGTTTCTCTAAAAGACATTTCCGCCGTAACGGCTCTCAGTATGAACGAGATGGAAATCGGTGCGGCAGAGATTGAAAAAATCCTCAATAACTCGAAAAATGTGTCTGAGGATCTGGATATGAGTATGAAAGAACTGAGTAGGAATTCTAAAGATATTAATCTAATTTCCACAAAGATTTCCAATTCATTTATTCAATCCAATAATGCATTCAGCACTATGATTGACAGTATCCTTTCCAATCAGGTCGGAACAGAAAAGACCAGTAGAAAAGTCAGAACAACCAGCGTTATTCTGGGTCATCTCAGCTGGGTGGCCACTGTGCGGGCCATACTGGACGGGGCGATTAAGCCGGAAGATGCCTCCCTTCTCGACCAGGACAAATGCGAACTGGGGAAATGGATTGAAAAATTGGGAGAAGAAGAGTTAAAAGACAGAACTAAACTGAAAAACCTTAAAGAGTATCATAGGGATATTCATAGTCAGATTCCTGTCATTTTAAAAGATCTGAGAGAGGGGAAACGTCAGGAAATGGAAACTCATTATCTGGGGATTCAGGATTTATCCGGTAGGATTGTTCAGATTCTTACTACCCTGGGGTATAATGACGGTCTGTCATGGGACGATTCCATCAGTGTCAAAATCGATCTATTTGATACTCATCATAAAAAACTCATAGGGCTGATCAATCAATTATACCAGGCCATGGAGGAAGGTAATGGAACATCTGTCCTTCTGCCTATACTGGAAGAACTAATCGAGTATACAGCCTATCATTTTTCCGCCGAGGAAGAGGCTTTTGAAAAATATTCTTATCCCGGCAGAGAAAACCATATTAAAGAGCACAGCGCTTTTGTTGTCAAAGCAGAAGAACTCTATGGTGGAATAAAAGAGGGAAGTGCTGTATTGACAAATGAAGTGCTTGATTTTCTTCAGGACTGGGTGGTCAATCACATTATGAAAGTTGACTTTAAATACTCTGATTTTTTATCGGATAAAAATATCAGCTGATTCTATTGTGAATATTTATTAAAAAACTGCCCATGGGGGATCCCCACAGGCAGCTAGAAAAAAAAGGAGAACTTTGCTTATTTAACCAGTTTCAGAGAAACTGGTATATATTTTTCAAGAGTTTCCCCAGCAAGCACTTTACTTACCGCTTCAACTCCCATTGAACCTATGAGAACTGGCTGCTGAGCGACTGTTGCTGCCATTTTCCCTTCAGCAACAGATTTTACAGCATCATCGTTGGCATCGAAACCAACAACAGATATCTCTCTTCCGGAACCTTCAATTGCTTTCAATGCTCCCAAGGCCATTTCGTCATTATGTGCAAATACCGCATCTATATTACTCTGAGCCTGGAGAATATTTTCCATTACATTGAGACCTCAATTCCTCTACTGAAAGTACGAAACCTGATCTATAAAGGGAATCCTCATGGGAAATCCTTTACATTGAGAAAAGGGGAGATTCTGGGAATCGCCGGCCTTGTAGGATCCTGTAGAACAGAGACAATGAGAGCTCTTTTCGGAGCCGATATAAAAGAGGCGGGAAAGATTGTTCTCAATGATATTGAACTTGATATTAGAAGTCCCAGAGATGCCGTTCAGAATGGGATATGTTTACTGACGGAAGACAGGAAGGAACAGGGATCGATTCTGGAAATGAACTGTCTGGAAAACACCACGATAACAAATTTAAAAGATGTCTCAAGATTCGGTTTTCTCAATAGGCAAATGGAGAAAGAAGCAACAGATAAACAGGTCGCTGAGATGAATATTAAAACACCTTCCATTTTTCATAAAACACTTCATCTCTCCGGTGGAAATCAGCAGAAGATTCTCATCGGGAAATGGTTGTATCGAAACTCGGAAGTTTTTATTTTCGATGAACCGACCAGAGGTATAGATGTCGGTGCAAAATATGAAATATACCTGTTACTCTGGAAACTGGCAGCTATGGGACGGGGTATCATCATGATCTCATCAGATCTTCCCGAGTTGATGGGGATCTGTCACAGAATAGCTGTATTTTCAGATGGTAAGATTACCGGTGAAGTCGATCGGGAAGAATTTGATCCTGAGACTATACTCTCTCTTTCATATAAAGAATATTTGAAATCATAATACAGTGGAGGTTATATAATGAGGGATAGTTTTAAATTTCGTTCAGTTGTAAATATATTACCTGAATCCGTATAAAACTTCAAAGATTTGATCAAAAAATTGAATTGGGGACTTCAGAAGAAAATAGCTGCTGTT
>JAEINM010000320.1 GCA_016342385.1 Spirochaetaceae bacterium
CAGGCATAAAATGATCCCTTCTATTCATACAAAAGGAGCAGAAAAGACTGTTCTGGGGTTATTAAAAAAGTATAATATACAAAAATCTATCATACACTGGTATTCCGGTCCTCTAGATTTAATCGCGGAATTTCTCGAACAGGGTTGTTATTTCACCATTGGTCCCGATATATTATCCGGATCAGAAATTTATCTCCATCTACCAATGGAAAGAATCTTAGTAGAAACTGATAATCCCACAGGTATGACATGGATTTCTGGTCATAAAAACAGGGGTGATGATATTATAAAAGTCTATAAGCAATTATCTAAAAAAATTCCGATTGAAAAGAAACTGCTTATAGAACTAGTAAAAGAGAATCTTATCGAATTAATGAATAAGAACCTCTGAGAACTTGAAAAGTAGTATAAAAACCATATCATTTAATTTATATGGTTAATGATGAAAAATATAGTGAACTTCTTTTAGAAAAGAAACTGACAGATGCCGCTTTATCTGCCCAAATAGATACTTTTTTTCTCTTTGAAATATCTACAGGTAAAGCAGTTCGATGGAATGATTCATTTAGCAGAGTTACCGGGTATAAAGACAATGAAATAAAGGAATTGCTGGCCCCTCAATCCTATTACTCGCCAGAAGATATCGAAAAAGCAAACCAATGTATCCACGACGTATTGAATAAAGGTATGGGAACTGTAGAGATGGATCTTATTTGTAAAGACGGCCGTACTGTTCCATTTGAATATCGGGTCTCAGCTATCAATGATGAAAACAACGAACCTCAGTATATGATTTCCATCGGAAGAGACGTGACTGAACGAAAAAAAATTAACTTCCAATATAAATTAACCATAGATAATCTCAGAGCAGGAGTTATCGTCCATAGGGGAAGTGATACCAGTATAATCATTAGTAATTCAGAGGCCCACAGACTTCTGGGCCTGTCATTAGATGAGATGAATGGAAAAAAAGCTACTGATCCTGCATGGAATTTTCTCCATGAAGATCTGCGTATAATGAAGGTAGAAGATTACCCGGTCAACATTGTATTAAAGACAAAACAGGTTCTGACTGATTATGTAGTGGGAATCAATATTCCGGGGAAAAAGAAAAAAACCTGGGTAACAGTTACAGCTGTCCCCATTTTTTCACAGGATGGATCAATGGAAAAGATTATTGTGAATTTTGTGGATATTACAAAAAGAAAAGAAATTGAAACCAGTTATATAAAGACAAAAAATTACCTTAAAAATATTATAGACTCCATGCCGATTATGCTCATTGGTGTAAATATTGACGGACTAATTACCCAATGGAATCAAAAAGCTCAGAGTACAACCGGGATAAAACTTACAGAAGCCATTGATCGACCTCTCAATGAAGTTTTACCCTATTTATCAAAAGATATGGAAATGATTATTGCCTCCATTAAAACCGGAAAGAGACAAAGTAATCTGAGAAGAGTACGAAGATTTAAAGAGAATACAATATTTGAAGATATGACAATTTTCCCACTTATATATAATGAAGTTCAGGGTGCAGTTCTTTTAATTGAAGATGTGACCGAAAAAATACGTATTGAAGAGATGATCGTACAGAGTGAAAAGATGATGTTCAGGATGAAATTAATAATCCCCTGGCGGGAATCATCCAGACTGCCGAAGTCATGTCCAACCGGTTATATAAAAAAATAGATATGCCTGGAAATATAAAAGCCGCAGAAGAAGCCGGGACATCAATTGAATCCATTAAAAGGTTCATGACCTTACGAAATATTCCTAAAATGTTTGAATCAATTAACAGTTCAGGAAAAAGAGCGGCAGAAATAGTTTCCAATATGCTGAGTTTTTCAAGAGATGAACATGCCCGGAAAACGAGTCATAATATAAATGAACTCATTGAAAAAACGATTGAACTGGCCTCTACTGATTACAATGTCCACAAACAATATGATTTCAAAAAAATTCAAATACAAAAAGAGTTTACCCATAATCTGCCCTTAATTTCCTGTGAGGAAAGTAAGATTCAGCAGGTTCTTTTAAATATATTCCGCAATGGGGCTCAGGCTATGCAGGAGGCTCATACAGAGAACCCCACCATCATTATCAGAACTATGTTCAATAGTGAGAAGAAAATGAATTATGTGGAAATAGAAGATAATGGTCCCGGAATGACTAATACCATTAAAAAAAGGATTTTTGAACCATTTTTTACAACAAAAGAAAATGGTATAGGCACAGGATTAGGGTTGAGTGTCTCTTATTTTATTATAACTGAAAATCACAAAGGTGAAATGAGTGTTATTTCAGAAGTGGATATTGGGACGAGGTTTATTATTGGTCTACCCCTATAAGTCCACTTTACGTCCTAGGAATTGTAATCTTATTTTTTTTACTCTTTATAATCATTGTTATAACTATCAATAATAAAAAAACTCAAAAGAAAAAAAAGAGGCTTACCGGAAAAAGGAGGAAAACCGGTAAACCTCAAAAAATAAAAAAATCTAAATCTAGGAGCACTTGCATTAGTCATCATCCTGTTGTTATAACCTGTAAAACTCTGATTCTATGAAAAGTTACAAAATATTTTAAAAAAGACAAAAATATATTTGACTTTTTCTTCCCACTACTTTAACAATACTGTAGGAGCTTAAGTAATGTCAAAGAATCTAAATTATCGGTTTGGTGAAAAGATCCGACTTGTGCGGGAAAGACGGGGAATGACTCTTAAAGAAGTTGGTTCCGTAGCCAATGTCAGTGAAAGTCTTGTATCACAAATTGAACGGAACAAAGTATCACCTTCGGTAGATACACTTATGGCAATAACAGATGCTCTGGATATAGATCCGGAATATCTTTTTCGAGATTACAAAAAGAAGAGAAATATCCATATAACTCAGAAAAAAGATAGAAACAGTCTAACATTAAACAACGTTGTTTATCACCAGCTGGCCAGTATTTCCAATACTGATTCCAACTCACAGGAAACAGAAGTAGAAACGATGGTAATTGAAATAGTACCGGGTGGTCAGAAGGGAGACATTGAATATGGTCACCCTGGAAATGAGATTGGAATTATTCTTTCCGGCATAGGGGAATTACTCTATGGAACTGAAACATATGATCTGAATAAAGGAGACAGTGTCTCCTTCAGTTCTGATATACCTCATATATTAAAAAATAAAGGTGATGATATTCTAAAAGCCATATGGATAATCACACCACCTAGAGTATTTTCGCTCACATAGAACCATAGGAGGACAAAATGGGAAAAACTATTGCTCAGAAAATTTTTGATGCTCATCTGGTGGATAAACCTTCAGATGATATAAACGTGATTAAACTCGATGCCGTTTTCTGCCATGAGATTACGACACCCATAGCGATTAATGATTTGAAAAAAAGAGGAAAGAACAGGGTTTTTGACAAAAGGAAAATCAAAGCGGTTATAGATCATGTGACTCCCTCAAAAGATTCTAAAACGGCCGAACAGGCGAGAATAATGAGAGAGTGGGCCAGAGAGCATGATATTAAAGATTTTTTTGATATCGGAGAAAACGGTGTCTGCCATGCTCTATTTCCGGAAAAGGGATTTGTAAGACCGGGCTACACCATAATTATGGGAGATTCACACACCTGTACACATGGAGCCTTTGGAGCTTTTGCCGCCGGAGTGGGGACAACTGATCTTGAAGTGGGAATTCTCAATGGAGTCTGTGCTTTTAAAACTCCCGATACTCTTAAGGTTGAACTGACGGGAAAGATGAAAAAAGGTGTTTATGCAAAGGATATTATACTCCATGTTATCTCACAACTGGGAGTCAACGGTGCTACCGACAATGTCATTGAGTTCACCGGTTCTGTTATTTCATCACTTTCCATGGAGGAGAGAATGACTCTCTGCAATATGGCTATTGAAGCGGGAGGAACATGTGGAATCTGTCCCCCTGATCAGGTAACAGTTGATTATCTATGGCCTTTTATATCTGGTGATTTCAGTAGCAAAAAAGAAGCTCTTACAGAGTATTCCCGCTGGCAGTCTGATTCGGATGCTGTTTTTTCGAAAACTCTGACAATTGACATTAGCGGTCTTGAGCCAGTTACCACATTCGGATTTAAACCGGATCAGGTGAAACCTCTATCTGAAATGAAAGAGGTAAAAATAGATCAGGTCTATATCGGAAGCTGTACAAACGGAAGAATAGAAGATCTGAGGGCCGCATCAGCTGTTTTAAAAGGAGAGAAATTGCATCCTTCTGTGAGAGGGATTCTGGCTCCGGCAACACCGGATATATACAAAGAAGCCATAAAAGAGGGTATCATCGAGATCTTTATGGAAGCCGGATTCTGTGTAACCAATCCTACCTGCGGTGCCTGCCTGGGGATGAGTAACGGAGTTCTGGCCAATGGAGAAGTCTGTGCCTCGACAACTAACAGAAATTTCAATGGAAGAATGGGTAAAGGTGGCATGGTTCATCTCATGAGTCCCGCTTCTGCCGCAGCTTCTGGATTAACCGGTTACCTCACCGATCCGAAAGCTTACATTAAATAGGAGATAAGAGATGAAAAATTTTAATGGCAAAGTCCTCTTTCTGGACCGCAGTGATATCAATACAGATGAAATAATTCCGGCAAAATATCTTACTGAAAACAGTAAAGAAGCATTAAAGCCCTATCTTCTGGAAGATCTTAAACTAGAAGGATTCAATGTTGAAAATGATATAGCAGATAAAGAAGTGATCGTTACAAGAGAAAACTTCGGTTGCGGTTCTTCCCGGGAACATGCCCCCTGGGCACTGGAAGTTAATGATATCAATATTGTCCTAGCTGAAAATTTTGCACGAATATTCCGTCAGAACATGTTCAATTGTGGAATGATGGCTGTTCAGCTGGACAGAGATACTATTGATAAAATATTCACAACCTTTAAGGGAAAAGAGACTGTAGTGAAAACAGATTTTCAGAACAGTCAATTTACATTCACCAGCAACGGTCAGTCAATGGATATATCTTTTGAGATTTCCAGTTATGATAAATCACTGGTTGAAGCCGGTGGCTGGGTAGATTACGCAGATACCAATTACTCATAAACTCGTAAAAAAGAGGC
>JAEINM010000321.1 GCA_016342385.1 Spirochaetaceae bacterium
TTTTCATCCAGGAGTTAATCCTTTTGCTATTGTTCAGGCATGGTGGCAGACATATATTAAAAAAGAACATCGTATGGGTGCATCAACTATTACTATGCAGCTTGCAAAATTACATTACAAACTTTATACAAGGGATGTCCCGGGGAAAATAAAACAGATTTTATATTCATTTTATCTGGAACGATATTATTCAAAAAAGGAGATCCTTGAAGCATATTTAAACATTGCTCCCTGTGGTCGGAATATTGAAGGATTTCCTGCTGCTGCTCTATATTATTTTAATAAAGATATTTCCAAGCTTACTGTAACTGAACAATTATTGCTGGCAGTAATACCACAGGATCCATTGGAGCGTGGGCCTGTTGATGGAAAGGTCAGTGATGAATTAATTGAGGCCAGGATGAATCTTTTTAAATCGTGGGTAGAAAAATATCCAGAGTCTAAATCTCTCCAGTCGGAGATGGAAATGCCTGTAGCAGTTCAGGCCGAATTTCCATTTAAGGCACTTCATCTGACCGATTATCTGGGCTCAGATAAAAAAGAAGAAGGTCAGATTTTCCATACAACGATTAATTGGAAATTACAAAATGAAATTGAAAAGATCCTGCAGAATTATATAGATAAAAAAAGAAGATATGGTGTTCACAATGGTTCTGTAATGGTCATAAATCATCAGACTATGGAAGTCCTTGCTTCAGTAGGTTCTGCAGCTTATTTTGATGAAGAGATTCATGGGCAGGTTAATGGAAATCTGGCCAAACGTTCTCCGGGATCCACATTAAAACCATTTATTTATGCTATGGCCATGGATCAGGGTTTAATTATCCCTGATACTCTGCTCAAAGATGCACCGACTAATTTCAGTGAGTATACTCCAGATAATTACCGCAGTGATTTTAAAGGAGCAATTCCGGCCTGGCAGGCCCTTGTAGATAGTCGAAATATTCCGGCTATAACCTTGGCTAACAGGATTCGAAATCCCGGTCTATATGACTTCCTGATAAAATCCCAAGTTTCCGGTTTACAGGGATTTGATCACTATGGATTATCTTTAGTTCTTGGAAGTGCTGAAGTCAGTATGCTCGAACTAGTTCGTATGTATTCTGTCATTGCAAATCAGGGTTATTTAAAGGAAATTATTTTTGAACAGGATAAGGTTGTTTCTGAACATGAATCAAGACAGCTTCTCAGTGTACAATCCTCATTTCTAACAAGGAACATGCTGGAGAAAAATCCTCCGCCTCCAGGTTATCAAAAAAATATCTCTTCGTTGAAATGGCCTGTTGGATTTAAAACAGGAACATCAATAGGTTTTAAAGATGCCTGGTCAATTGCTCTTTATGGTCCATATATTGTCTGTGTCTGGATCGGGAATTTTAATGGACAAGGGAACTCTGCATTCCTTGGGCGTACTTTAGCAACACCTTTACTCTTTGATCTTTGTGAACAATTAACTCTATATAATGATCAGGAATATATCATTCCACAATTAGAAGAAGATTCTATTAAAAAAGTTAAGCTCTGTGCTGTCTCTGGAGGAATTCCAAATGTCTATTGTGTAGATTTGAAAGAAGGTTGGTTTATTCCTGGAGTATCTCCTATAAAGAAATGTGATATACATCGTCAGATCTATGTTGATTCAAGGACGGGATATCGGACAGATGATAGATCTTCCGAATTTAGTAAAGCCATAATAAGAGAATTCTGGCCTACTGATTTACTTCAATTATTTCAGGAAGCTGGACTTCCAAGAATAACCCCTCCACCATATCCTCCTGAAAACAGAACTTTAGAAATGCAAAATAGAGGACGTCCTCCTGAAATTATCTCGCCATTAACTTATACTTCATATATTCTGCAAAAAGATAGCAATCGTTTTCAGACGATTCCTTTAAAAGCTGTTGCTGATGCTGATGCAACTAACTATTTCTGGTTTGCAGGTTCAATGCTGATTGGTAAAGTCTCATCAAATGAAACATTAAGTTGGGCTCCAAACCCGGGTACCTACTTCATTACTGTTTTAGATAATTTAGGCAGATCTGATAGTATTAAAATAACAGTGGAAACCTATTAACTTTCCAGGGATTCCCCAGATTCAAAATAGTTTAATATTGAATTAGAGGTGATTCCTGCCCCCTCCCGAGGCTGTGTAGAAACCTCTGGGTAGAATTGAATAAGACATAGCAATAAAAGCTGACGAAGTGTAAAACTTGTCAGCCTTTGTATTTTGAAAAATAATTTTATCTCGATTTTTTTTTATAAATGATAAACAAATTAAGCTATATATATCTTTAAAATCACAATTCCTGTTTTCTGGATATCATTCTCAGCAATCCAACTGCAGATAAAATTATTAGGAGAAGAATCCATGTGGCGGCACTGGCTTTTCCAAATATACTCATGGGACCAAAGGCAATATACATAATGTAGTAGGCTGGAGTTAAGGCGTCTCTATTATGCATAACTCCCTGATACCCGCCATTGAATACAAAAGGTTCATCAAAGAGCTGCAGGCTGTAGAGAATTGTCAATGATACGGCAAAAAATATGATAGGGGACAGCAGAGGAATCGTAATTTTCCTAAGCCGTTGAAAAGCATTTACACCTTCGATATAGGCCGATTCATAATACTCCTTCGGGATTCCTATCATGCCTGTGTAATAAAGCAGAATATTCCAGCCAAGGAATTTCCAGTTCAGAAGAAGAGTCATTACACTGTAGCTTTCATTGAGGGGAATAAAATTGAGGATCATCCGGTTAAAAGCGGTGGGTGTACCTGCGTTGATATCGTATGCTGAAAACCAGTAGAGCATAACCAGACCTACACCACTGATCATATAGGGGATCAGTAATATTGCCTTAAATACAGATCTCGTTTTTTCATGAATGTATTTACTTGTCAGGAATCCGGCAAGGGGAAGAGCCAGCAGGTGAGGCAATATTCCTCCGGTCAGCAGTAGGAGAGAGACATTTTTCAGGGATCCCTGAAAGAGGAAATCTCTGGTCAGCAGGCTTATATAATTATTGAGACCTTTTACACTTTTTATTCTGACAGGACCATATTCCAGGAAGGATATGACAAAACTGGCAATTACCGGGTAGAGATAGAAAAAACCAAAGAGAAGCAAAAAGGGCAGTAGTAACATGTAGGGTAGATAGGGTTTTGATTTAATACTCAACGGTGATCTCCTCTAAAGGGATGAGAGTGCCTTGGTCGATCCTCTCAAGATTTATGACGAGCCAGCTATTATTTATACGGAAATTAGCAGCTAAATCCGATGTGTTCTTTGTTTTAATAATAGATTGCTTAAACCCCAGATATTTCATCGTCTTTATATAGGCTTCATGATTGGGACTGGGAGACCGGGAGACGAGCCAGATATTTTTTTTTCCATTCATATAGGATTCTATATCGTCAGTAACTGTCAGGTTTTTACTGTATACCTTGAAATTAAAGTAGGAGGAAGATGACTGTGGCAGATAGACTACATGTTGTTTCTCATGGAGGAGTACTGCTAAGGGACTTGCTGTAAGTTCATCAAAATGGACAACAATATCATCTGTATTTCCCTGATTCCTGATATATTCCGACACTTCGTCACTGGGGCCGTTAAATCTTAGTGTATATATCCCGATTAAGGAGGGGATCGAAAAAAGAAGAAATACCCCAGGGATTCCCACTCGGAAACGAGCTGCTTTAAACTCAGCAATTCCCACAGATACAGCGGCAAAGAAAGGAGCGTACAGGGCTAGCATATATCTTGGTATAAGCATTGGCTGAACCTCATGTGAATATATATAGCCTGTTATCAGTGTAGCAAAAATAATAAAGAGAGCCAGGAATCCCAGAAGAGAATATTTCTCCCCTCTTCTGAGGGATTTAACAGAACCCGTTAGAATCAGGACAAAAGCGAATACTGTTAAATAGGGAGCATAGGCCGATGGTCCGAATTTGAGATTAAAGGGGACGGACAAACATTGAACGACTGTGAGCTGGGTGGGTTTTTCTATCCAGAATCCCTGTGAATGTACGGCGATCCTGTCTGCGAAGGTGCTTGCCCAGGGAATAAAAGCGATAAGGACAACGACAGCTGATAGGGTAATATACAGAACTTTAGCCCATTGTTTTCTTCTAATAATCAGCCCGGTTCCCAAAAAAAGGTATATAAAAAACACACCCATGGCAGCATAATAGTGTATATAAAGAGCCAGTATCGAGGTCACTGTAAAGGAAATCAGATCCCTTTTTTTACCATTATGGAAGAAGAGGTATCCCCAGAATGCGACACCTCCCACCAGAAAGAGAGACCATGTATAGGTGCGAACTTCCTGAGCATAAGAGATAAAATTGGGTGCCAGAAGCATTAGTAATGCATATAGAGCCGCCCTGCCGGGTCCCATTATTCTACGGACCGGGCCTATACCCAGTCCTATTGAAGCAGCAATCATTCCCAATAGTGGAAAAAAACGGAAGGAAAGTTTTGATGTGCCGAAAATAGAGGTGAAAAATTTCAGGGCAATATAAAAAAAGGGTGGATTCGAGTCTTCGCTACTGATCAGCCATATATCGCGATATGTACTTTCGGTGATGGCAATAGAAAAGCCTTCATCGGCCCAGTAGCTCTCATGAGAAAGGCCGCTGAGAGTCAGAAGGGGAGCGAATAAAATCACTGCCGCCCAGAATAAGTGAACATTATATTTTTGAAAGAAAGATTTTATGTTGAGGTTCATCAGTATTTTATACTCCCTGTCGTAATATTGGCAATAATCTGTTTGGAAGCGAATAAAAATAGTAATAAAAGGGGAATTAAACTGATATAAACAGCCATAAGTACGGCTCCATGGTCTCCTAAACCAAAGCTGGAACTTATAATAATCTGCACTGTCATCTTCGATTTGTCTGTCAGGAATACAAGGGGTTTCAGGTATTCATTCCAAGCTTCGATCCCGGTCTTAATAACCAGTAGAATGATAGCAGGTTTCACCAGGGGAATCAGAATCTGCAGGATTATCCTCATCTGGGATGCTCCATCAATCATAGCGGCATGAATCAGATCGTCAGTAAGATAGTTGACCAGATATTGTCTG
>JAEINM010000322.1 GCA_016342385.1 Spirochaetaceae bacterium
TCAGATGATCTGGAGGAATTCCATTTATAAGCAGAAATACTTTTGTATAAAAATACAATCAATAATAGAATCGATATAATGATCAAAATTGATTTGATGTAGAGATTCTTTAAATCAGAATAACTGTCTTCGTAAGAAATCCCTATTCTGGGTATGGTATCGTTTTTATCCATCTCTCCTCTGATAATTCCCTGCAGGTCGACCAACTGACTGCATGATGACATATAGGAATAGAGATTAGCTAGTGTTGTCTCACCATAGAGTGGACTTATATACTTGAGGGTATTATCTGATAAATAGGATGAGTCCCTGTTGAATGCCATGAGATCGGCTGTTCTTAAGGAATAGAGATCATCATGATATTCGGTGGTGCTTATGGCAATGGCTTCTTTGGCAGATATGGTGTTTTTCAGAGCATCACTAATCATATTGTTCAATATCTCTGTTTCTCTACTGAAAAAATCATTTAATAAGCTCACGATATCATTTGATGTTATATCTGTTTCCGAATCGTCTTCACTAAAAAGAAAATCAGACATTTTTATCAATTCCCGGTAATGACTGTTATCATTAAATATCACACTAAAATCACTTAGTAATTTACCATTGATCAATTCACTGTATGAGATTAAAAAATCGTAATACTCTGTTGTATCAGCAGACCTGAATGCTGTCATGGAGAATATCTCTTCTGTAAGCTGTAGTGATATTAAACTTGCCAGTCTATTCTCTACATCATCGATCTTAAAATTAATTGGTGTTTCTTCCGGTACCAGTAGGTTTCCCATTGCCGAGACGAAGCCATTTTCATTGACAACAAATCTCGGAACTATTTTCTGGTCTAAAAACGAGACTTCCTGGCCTCTGACAAAGTTGTAATCCCTTATTTCATCAAAACTATGGAATGTTTTCTGCAGATTCCTGGTGGAAAGATAGGTTATGAGTCTTTCCACATTTTTTATTCCCCCATTGGTAGAGAATTGAATTATGAGATTTATAATAAGAAAAACAACCATTAGGACGAATCTGCTATATTTCTTTGAGGGACTTTTTAGTTCGTCCATCTGCACCGACCGGCCTGTGTTTATAGACAGGACTTTTATGGAGGACAATTCTTTTCCCAGCGGATAACCTTCGACAGTCACTTCTCTGTCAAGGGGAATATCTGAACCCCATCGGGGAGGGAATTCCAGTTTAAAACGGTCAATAAAATACTCATTGAGAGATTCATGACCTTTTGACTTTAGAACGCCTTTAATAGAAACCAGATTTTCTCTGAATCTGTTTTTACCCAAAGGATTGACCCTGATAAAAAGGAGAACAAGAGAGGGGATCAATACAATTAATCCGGGAATAGAGATAGTTTTTGACGGTGCCAGTGTTAAAAGAAGTAATCCCGCAAACACACCCAAGCAGGCTGAAAATCTCAAGTCGCTCGAAAGAAATCTCTTCTCTTCTTCGCTGGCTTTTCTGGTTATGCGGAAAAGAGCATCTCCCGTGTCAACCGCCATGGTTGCCTCATGCAGTGTACTCGTAGTGAATTTATTGGTATTCCGGTTTTCTAACTGGGAATGAGATAATTTATTCCGGATTTCTGCTTCTTTCACAGCGGAATACCGCTCATTCATTGAAACGATGAGACAACCTTTATTTTTATCGGTAAAAACTATTTCTACCATATTGGTCTCTTGTAAATACTGGGGAAAAATTTCATCCCAGAGTAAATGAAAAGCCCCAATATAGTGGGTTGTAACAGATCCGCCTTTTATACTTATGGATTCACTGGAATAGGAATCATTCAGAACATAGACCGGTGTGCCGGCTGGTAGTGAGATTTTATGCAGAACCTTCAGGGCCTGGCTCTCCTCTTCGGTTAGACTGCGGGATGAAATCATTCCCTCTTTTTCTTTATCTGCCAGTTTCCTGACCTTCTTTTTTCTGGAATAGAAGGTTATTAGGTTATATAGGGATACCACAAAGATTATTAGGTATAGAATTATGCGTAATTCGTTCATAATTAACTCCATTAGATATTTAATTCAAATGATAATAGTAATTATTCCGACTTAATGCAATTATCATTGTAAAATATTTTACTTTGAAAATTCTCCATTTATACATAAAATAGATCTTATCAAATATTTAAAAGGATTACCTTATGAGTGAATTTTCCAATGTTTCTGTACTGAAAAAAGCCAATATATATTTTGACGGAAAGGTTACCAGTCGCACCGTTCTATTTGAAGACGGAACAAAGAAGACCCTGGGGATTATGATGCCCGGTGACTATGAATTCGGTACGGAGAAGAAAGAGATTATGGAGATTCATGGGGGAGCAATGGAAGTCCTTCTTCCAGATGAATCTCACTGGATTGTTATTGAGGCGGGAGACCGATTTGAAGTTCCTTCCAACTCGAAATTCAAAGTGAAGATAAAAAATATAACAGATTATTGTTGTTCTTATGTCTAAAAGTGCTTTTAGGTCGGACTGATGATCGTCCGATGATAAAAGTATGATAAACCTATTCAGAAAAAAGAGTTTTTCCGTTCTTCTGATCATATTTCTTCTCTCCCTGTTCCTGGGGGCTGATGAACCGGTCAGCCTTCAATTTAAGCAGGAGAAGGGGCAGATCCTTCATGCCGATGCCCTTGTGAATGAAACCGTTTATATTGACGGGTATTACAGCCACCAGGCGGAAATTGATGAGTTTTCTGTTTCCGCTGTCAGAGAGGTCTCGGAAGAGGGGAGTGCTGTTCTCGATTCCAGCTTCCGGACCGTAGAGCGCATAGGCGGTGTTCCGGGTATACTGGAATGGATCAGTTCGGAGACAGTTCGTCTGGAGAGGGATATGCTGGGGAGCCTCACTGTTCCTATCGAAGCGGCCCGGCCGGTTCTCCGTCATGTTCCCAGCTTTCCCGATTATCCTGTTAGTCCGGGAGACTCCTGGAGTCTTCCTGCCGAAGAGGTTCATCTTTTAAGAATACGAAATGTCCTATACGGCCCATATTACGGTTCTTTTATGGCTCAATATCAGTATTTAGACAATCGGGAGATAGAAGGGCGCCTTTTTGCCCGGATCTCTATTGAATACAATGTTTATCTTCCTGTCCGTCAGACAGGAGAACCCATTCGCCTGATTACAGGTCAGTCTATCCAGGAAATACTCTGGGATATCGAAAATGGCCGACCAGAGCAGAAACGGGAAGATTTCGAATTTCTGATGATGATGGCTGACGGCCGAACTCAGGAGTTTATCGGCCGGGGGGAAACCACATACAGGCTTACGAAAAGCATAGATCGGCCTCAGGCTGTCAATTCTCTGAGATCTGAATTAGGTGCTGTGCCGGGAGTCACCGTACAACCCACGGAAGAGGGCATTCTCTTATCGGTCATTGAAACAGACCGCATTCTCTTTGAACCCGAATCCTCTGTTGTATCATCGGACCAGCGTTCCCGTCTTGAAGAATTAGCACGAAGTCTCTCCGCCTATAATGAGAGAGATATTCTTATAACAGGTCATACCGCTAATTACGGAACGACCGAAGGGCGGCAGAATCTCTCACGGGACAGGGCGGCAGCGGTTTCGCAGATTCTCTTTCCTGAAGGCCGTCCCGGACCGGGGAAGCTGTTTCTCAAGGGCGCAGGAAACAGTGAACCACTGGGTTCTGACCAGGCCGACAGGCGAGTGGAGATTCTTATCCTGGATTGAAGAAATCATTACCGGAATTAAAATGAAGATGATTCTCTATTGGAGCCCCTAAATCCAGGTCCCCGCAGGGGGGCTCAGTTTTTAAAATAGTATGTCCTTATGTGAGGATAAAAAAAGATGAGTTGAAATATAAAGATAACAGTACTAGACAAAAAGATCGATTATGGAGCCCATAAAGCTCATTTGAGACTGATCAATCTGCTGAAGAGCATTCATTTTAAGCAGGTTTTCGGCTAAGTCTGTTCCTTCATATTGAGCGAATGTAAGAATCTGTTCCAGTTGAGGATTATTAATCTGTAACGGATGATTTTCAATCTTCATACACTCATAATCGACCTGATCTCCTATTAAATCAAATTAATTCATTTTCCCAGAGAATCTCTTGTCTTTTATTATTCGCTTATTTATTGTCCAGCAGATAATCGCGTGCCCATTTTACTCTGATAAAGAGCCTCGGATCCCCGCCGGTGTCAGGATGAAATTCCTTGCTGAAACTTCTGTATTGAGTCTTAATCTGTGAATGTCCCGGAAGTGAATTGATGGAATCGGGGATGCATTTTAGAATGAAACAGGCCGATAAGCGGTCAATTGTATCGGCTGGGATCCTTTCGTATTGTCCCGTAAGTGAAGCAAAATAGTCATCCATAAATATTAGCCAGTCCGGGTGTCCGAAACTGCTGTACCGGTCGACCTGTTTTTTTGTTTTAGCCATTATTGTCTGTTTATAGACCGGGTTTTGACCGGCTCTGTTGTACTTTATTTCCAGGTTGGCCAGGAGATTAAAAAAACCCTCAATATGGAGAGGCAGATTTTTCATTTTTTCATCAATATACTCTTGTCTTTCAATCTTTTTATTCTCCCGATTAATCAGATACTGTCGTTTGATCATGAAAAAGAGAGGAAAGAAGGGGTGTTTCGGCAACCCGTAGGTTCTGTAGAAGTTTTCCAGATGTTCCGGTTTTATCACGGCATTATTCAGGAGGGAATAACAGCGCTTATTAAACCGGATTGATATTAGGGGGGAGGCTTTCTGCAGATAGCTGATCATTAGCTGATAGTTTTTATCTTTTCTTATTGCTTTGGGCTGTTTATCGAGCAGATAGCTTATGGTGTAGATTTTTCTGCCCACGGGCCTTCGTCTTCTCATGGTGGAGTTATAATAATACACCATTGGAATTGTTGATATATCTTTCTATCTGGTATTTCTGATATTTATACAAGACAGGTTTCCCTTCAGGAATACTATTACCCATAAGCGTTAGATATCTTTTATACAGAGACTAGTTCCTCAATCTGTACATCTGTTCAGTTCTTAACGAATTTAGACTCTTTTTTTGAACTCTCACCCGGTCTCTCCCAGACAGGC
>JAEINM010000323.1 GCA_016342385.1 Spirochaetaceae bacterium
GAGTCTGTATTCGTATTGACCGTTGCCACCGCCACCGGTCGACCAGGACCATGTGGGATAATTGTCTTTAGTTGCCGTTCTGTCGGAATCTATGGTTGCCAGACCTTCTCCGTTAAGAGTCGGTGCTGATGGTGCGACAGTATCAACAGTTATAGAGTGTGATGCTGTCTTGCCAGTCTGCCAGGTACTGTTGAAGTACTCCTGAATTGTTATGGAGTGGTTCCCCTCGGAAAGTCCTGTTCGGTTGAATACCGTCGGAGTTGAAGGATCCAGACCGGTTCCACCGTAGATCCAGGTTCCACTTCCGTCGTAGTAATATCTGTAGTTAGTGGCTATACCTCCGGATCCGCTGAGAACATTCCATGTCACGGAATTGACCGTTCTCAATGGAGGTTCTCCATCACCGATAAGAATCTGTGCGGGAGTCGTCTGGGTGCTGTCCACTTCTATGGTGTAGCTTCCCTCTGAAGAGGGGTTGCCCGCCGCGTCATATTCCCGTACATCGAGTCTGTAGAATTTCTGGTCCGTCAGGTTGGAAACGGGTTGAAAGCTCAACAGTTCTGTGGCTGTCCAGTTGGTTACTACGTTGCTGTCGGTTACATTGTAGAGATAATATTGGTAGGATCCGACTCCTCCTCCATTGCTCGACCAGTACCAGGTGGGTCGCAGATTTGGAGTCAGAGAGGTACCTGTCACAACGGGGGTTTCGGGAATGGTCAGATCTCTCAGTAAACTTAAGGCGGTCTCTGAAATATTTCCGGCATTATCTGTTACTGTCAGCGTTATCTGGAAAGTACCATCAGCATCGGTGGCGACTGTAGTTGATGTTCCAGTCGAATTTCCAAATGTAACAGTACCTGTTCCACCTGTCTGCGTCCAGATTGTGGAGGCAATTCCACTGGCATAGCCGTCTTTTATGTTGTCTGAAATAGAGCCATCAGGACCTCCGAAATTAATGGTTGGATTCGAAGTTATCACATTGGCTATGTATTCGTAATTGATGACAGATACTGTGGGAAGTTCTGTATCGATATTAACTGTTTGTGAGAGCTTATTCGAGCTGTTTCCAGCGAAATCATAAGCCTTGACGTAGAGTGTGACTGAACCGTCGGGTAGAGGGGTGTTGGGTAAGAAGCCTGCTGTGTCAATATCTATGTAATTGGCGCTATTTACAAAATCGTCCAGATACGTGACTCGATAGAAATCCGCATCAGTTGAAGGATCCCATTCCCAGGTAGGCTGGGATGTTGTGGAATATCCTGGATTATTTTCTGTAACAGTCATATTGCTTATATTCTCAGGAGAAGTTTCATCCCAGGTGACAGGCATAACATCAGAAGAGCTGTTTCCTGCGTTGTCCGTAACAGTTACCTGGATATAATATACACCTTCTGCACTGGCCGTCACAAAGGGTTCTGTCAACTCGGTACCATCGTTTGCCGAACCTCCGTTATCGATGCTGTTAAAATAGATAATTCCGGGACCGCTGATCTGCTCCCATTGATAAGAAGCTATTCCATATGTATCAATTGTTTCATATATATCCGTACCGGCTGAACCTTCCATAATCTGGATGTCGTCATTGACTAGTATATTGCTGGTATTTATTGTGATAGCAGGGGCCTCTCTGTCCAGGGTTATTGTCGCATTACCAGGGGAAGCGCTGGTTGTTCCGAGAAAATCTCTTACGTTAACAGTAATAGTATATAATCCGTCAGTTTCGGGGAGCTGCCAGTCATTATATTCGGGCGACCAGTCAATCCAGCTTGTACTTGTTGTCCCGTCGTCAAAAGTCATTTGATATAATCCTGTATGGATATCTTCGGCGCTTATCTCCAGATCGACTTTCCTCTCCAGGTCATTTGTATATAGCCCGGTTCCACCGTTAATCGTCAAAACGGGGTTTGTCGGAGGCACATCATCAAGGAATATTTTGATCTGATTGGCTTTTTCCGATTCGTTGCCTGCAGAATCTGAGAGTTTATATAAGATAAATTTGGCTCCCGTATTAGTGGATAATTCCCAGCCTCTTGTATAAGGTGCACTTGTAGGGAAAAGCTCCCAGGTAGCAGTTGTTTCAAAATTTTCTTCAGTTCCGTTATTCTCTCCCCAGAATTTCATACCCCATACTGTATTGTAATCGTCATTAATACTGGATAGATCCAAACGTATCCGGTAATCATTACTAGCCAGGGCCCCGTTTGGCATTGCTGTTACAACTGTATCGAACCCGTCTCCTCCTCCTATAGAATAAGCGTTAAGGGTAATTGTACCTTCCGGAGCCTGTACATCTGTTGAATCGCCTGTGATAAAATACCATTCATTTATTTCGCCAATCTGATTCCCGGCAATATCTGTCACATTATCTCCGAGAGTTACCTTGTACTGTGTATTGGGAAGGAAAGATAATCCCCATAATATTGCGACGGCATTAGTTTTCGTTGACGAATCTTCCAGACGGAGAATTCCTGTGACTGATGAGGAATCGGACACTTTCTCTATGGTGAAGTTCGAATCGGTGAAACTGGAGAAATCCATCTCTTCATCAAAAGTTATACTTATTAAGCTTCCATCAAAGGGATAAAAATCTTCATCGTCCCAATTGACGTCGAGTGGTGTCGGTGGTGTAGTCTCGTATGTAATGGTGGTTGATGCTATTTCGGAGTAGATACCGGAGCTGTTTTTTACTTCGGCTTCGTAAGTAAAGGATTCCGTTTCGTCAGTTGTCACAGACAGTGTTACACTGTCTGTGCCGGCACCGGATGTCAGGTTGGACCAGTTACTCCATACTGAATCGGTAGATAGTTTATATCGGAATTGCAATCCCGCTGTACTGCCGTTGTAATTCGTAGCGTATATATCTAGTGTTGTTGAAGGATTATTTGTGGAATTTTTCCCTTCGGCAAAGTGAAACATCTGTATGATCGGCAGGATACTTTGAGGGGCTTCCTCTGTATTGAAGCTCCATGAGTAATCACCTGTCATATTATTGCCATTTACATCGAGAATGCCCGATGTTACTGTTACAGAGTAGGACGTTTCGTAAGAAAAATTGGAGCTGGGAGTAAATGTGACTGTATCATTTGATACAGTGTATGTTCCTGTTACATTAGTTCCTTCTGAGTTTGTGATAAAAAGTGTAGAACTGTTTACACTGGAGGAATTCAGATTTTTGGAAAAAGTTATGAGAATATTATCTATATCGACGGGGATATTCGTTGAGTCTGACTCAGGGTAAAGAGTCAGAATGCTGGGAGGAGTCACAACGACTTCCACTTCTTCTTCAATGATATCCATTAAAGGACTGGAACAGCCGAAAAATATTATTAAAACTGCCAGTGTTGTTATTTTTATTGTGTTGAGTATTTTCCTGCCGATCATAATGGGTCTCCTATCCTTTTATTCTTCCTCTTCTTCGTCTTCTTCCCAGCTTGTCACAATCTGGCCTCTTGCCGCTGACGCCCGGCCAATGGCAGATATCTCGTTGTTCAGGTAGGCGTATTGAGCCGCCAGCTCAGGAGCCTTGATCTGCAGATCCTCATAGAGATTTTTAACAGCATCATATTGTTCCATTTCATATCTTGTTTTTGCAATGGCTGCAATAATGGTCGGGCTTTCCGGTTTCAGGTTTTCCGCTTTTGTGTACATCTCCAGGGCATTGTCCAGTTTATCCCGGAGAAATAGAATATTTCCCAGGTTTATCATGGGTGCGGCGAAATCGGGACGTTTTCTAATGGAAATATTAAACTGTTCCTCCGCCTCATTATACATGCCGTATTTGGCGTAAAGCACACCAAAGCTGTTTCTCAGTCTCGCCGAATCATTTTTCTGTAATTTCTGGGTAAACTCAATGACTCTGGGAGCCAGTTCTCTCTCTATAAAAATATCCAGGCTTTCATTGTAATTACTGACCATTCTCTCCTGGGAAGGAAATAAGAGAGGCAGCGCTCCACCCGGTACGGTTGCCGCTTTATACTCCTGCCAGGCTTCGTGTATTGGGAATAATACCGCTTTGTCAAGACTTTCGTATTCCCGCCATTCTCTGGCGCCATATTTCCAGGCTTCAAGAAAACCATCGGAGATCAGGGTAATTTCTATGGGGATCCAGGTGTTATCATGCATAAAGATAAACTCATCCAGATTGGTAAATGTTTTTCTCGCCTCTTCTCTACTGATATCCAGAGCGAATGCCATATATATATGTCCCGGAATAGTGATAAACGCCGTTTCAATACCGACTGATTCCAGCAGGGACGTTGCCAGAATGGACAGGTCATCACAGTCTCCGGCACGGAAGGTCAGAGTCTGGGAGGGAAATTGCAGGAAATCGACGGCATCGGAATTTTCGGATAATTCAATATATGATGAGGCAGGGTCAATAACATAATTCATGCCGTATAATTCCAGGGTTTCAAATATACCCAGAGCGATTCTCAAGTTCAGATTAATGGCGTTCTGATTCAGCTCTCTTATAACTCCGGCCGTGTTTCTGGCAAAAAGCTGAACCGTGGGATCTTTAGCCGATACAAAAGATGCGGCTTTTCTGTCATCATCCCAGGTCATGGAATTCCGCCCCATAATTTTGACTGTATGAGGAGTTGAATAAGCGATGTGTTTTCCCAGTAATTCATAAGACACCCGGATCTCGGTAGATACTTTTGAAGTATCTGTCAGGTTCAGAATCCCTGTTGTGAAAAACGCTTTTAAATCTATCTCGGCTGTATCCCCATGTTTCAGAGAGGGGATGACAGCACATTCGACGGGTTGTTCCATATACTCGTCCACATAGAAGGATACAGTAAGATTTGAAATCGTATTTCTTTCCGTATTTTTCAGTATGAGTTTTCCAAAGGAATTGTCACTGTAATATTCATAGAGGATGGGATAAACCGGTTCAATTTCTATTGATTCCACATCCAGTTTGGAGCGGTTGGTTGAAGATCCCAGACGGAATACGGTTCCCAAAGAAATTCCCAGTCCGTGATAAAGAGCTTCTCCCGGATAGACATAATAATTATAGGCGGCACCTGCACTGAGAGTTATATTAGG
>JAEINM010000324.1 GCA_016342385.1 Spirochaetaceae bacterium
GATGGCCTGTTCATGGTTGAATCTGTCCACTGCCTGGGTTTGTGTGTTCATTCTCCCTCGGCCCTTGTCAATGAGAAACCTGTTTGTAATATTAAATTAGACAAACTGGATGATCTGATTGAGGGAATAGGGGCAAAACCTCTCAATAGAGCCTATAGCAATAATCCAGTATTAACTGCACGGTTTGGTAAAATCGATCCCTCTAAAATAGAGGATTATATGAGGGAAAAGGGATTTACAGGATTTCTTCACAGCTTAACCCTGGAAAAAACAACAATTATAGACACGGTAAAATCGAGCGGTCTTTTAGGAAGAGGTGGGGCAGCTTTCCCCACAGGGATTAAGGAGGAGAGCGCGGTACGGGGCGAAAAAACTGATATTTATGTAATCTGCAATGCCGATGAATCTGAACCGGGTACATTCAAAGACAGAGTGCTGCTCCACAATGATCCCTATAGTGTTCTGGAAGGGATGCTTATAACCGCCTATGCCATCGGTTCTCGAAAAGGATATATCTATATCCGCGGAGAATATGGCGATGCACAACAACTCTTTGCCACCGTACTGGAGAAAGCGGAATCCAGTGGTTTTCTCGGTCAGAATATACAAAACAGCGGCTTTTCTTTTGATGTTGAGATCCGCAGCGGAGCGGGAGCCTATATCTGTGGAGAGGAGACAGCTCTCTTTGAATCCATTGAGGGGAAGAGAGGATATCCGCGGAATAAACCTCCCTATCCTGTGGACTGCGGTGTATACGGTCAACCGACAGATATCAACAATGTGGAAACATTCAGCTATATATCTCATATCCTGGGGAACCTGAAAGACAAAAAAGTTGATTCCTCTCTGTCCTCTCCTTCGGGGACAAGACTGTTCTGCCTGTCGGGAGATGTCAAGAGAGCCGGTCTGTATGAACTGCCCTTCGGAATAAAACTGAGTGAACTGATCCATGACTGGGGAGGCGGAATCAGAAAGGATAAGAAAATCAAAACGATTATTCTCGGAGGAGCTTCGGGAAGTTTTGTTCCAGAAGAACACTGGGATATTGCTCTGGATGGTAAAACCTTAAAAGAAGCGGGGCTTTCCATGGGTTCCGGTGTCATAATGGTTTTTGATGAAACCCGTGAGATTCCCCATATCCTCAATGACATTACCAGTTTTTTTAACCACGAGAGCTGTGGAAAGTGCTATCCCTGTCAGCTGGGGTCACGGCTTCAGCATGACATTATAAGCAGAATCAGAGTTTCCGGTCCCATGGCGGGTGATAGGAACAAACTGGAAGATATAGGATTGACCATGAAGGAGGCCTCGCTCTGCGGCCTGGGACAGACAGCTTCATCGGCCGTGTTAAGTGCCTTGGCATTATGGCCCGAAAAATTCACAGCCTCGGGAGAAGAGAGAACCTTATGATCAAGCTGTATATCAATGAAAAAGAAGTTGTCTGCCACGAGGGAACAACCATACTTCAGGCTGCAGAATCTGCTGGTATTATCATCCCTAAAATCTGCTACCATGAAAAACTGACACCTCCCGGACTGTGCCGTCAATGCGTTGTAGAAGTGGAAGGAGCCAGAGTTCTCCTGCCCTCCTGTATAACCGGAGTAAGAGAGGGAATGAAGGTTCAGACTGATTCTCCCAGGGTTAAAAGGGTGAGAAAAACCATACTGGAAATGCTGGATAATTGTACGGACCTATCGGAAGCACCGGAGCTGCAGATTCAAATGAAAAAGTATGGCGTAGAAAACGGCCGGTTCAGAGATACGGTAAAAAGAGACTATCCCGTAAAAGATGATAACCCCTTTTATATTCGTGATTACAGTAAATGCATTGTCTGCGGAAGATGTGTCCAGGTCTGCTCTGAAGACATTCAGTTCTCCTATGCCCTTACCACAGGAGGGAGAGGATTTGAAAACAGAATTACAACTAATTTTGATAAACCTTTACCCGAGACCAGCTGTGTCTTCTGCGGAAACTGTATAGAAGTGTGTCCTTCCGGAGCCTTAGTCTCTCGAAGAGAATATTCTGCGACTGGAGAGGCCAATGACTGAATACGATAGAATTGTACGATCGACCTGCCCTTATTGCGGAGTGGGCTGCCAGCTGGAACTCCATATACAAAATGAAAAGATCATCAGTGCAACGGCTCCTGGAGACAGAGCCCCCAACTTTGGAAGACTCTGTGTGAAAGGGCGGTTCGGTACGGATTACACTCATCACAAATCCCGCCTGACCAAACCTCTCATCCGCAAAAATCTCGATGCACCAGAGAGGATTCCCATAGGTCCTGAAGGTTTCAGAGAAGCGTCCTGGGAGGAGGCTCTAGATATGGCGGCAGAGAGGATTGCCAGGACTTACAAACAATCGGGAGGATCGGCTTTCGGAACATTCTGCTGTGCCAAAGCGACAAATGAGGATAATTATATCTTCCAGAAGTTTGTCCGATCAGTTTTACAGACAAATAATATCGATCACTGCTCCCGCCTCTGTCATGCCGCCTCAGTAGCCGGTCTTTCCAAAGCTCTCGGCTCTTCGGCCATGTCTAATTCTCTTGCAGAAATGAAAGATCTGGAGGTTTTTATCGTAACCGGGTCAAACACGACAGAAACTCATCCTGTTATCGGGACTCTCCTGAAAGAAGCCGTAGTAAAGAATGGAGCCAAACTGATCGTCATCGATCCAAGAAAAATTGAGATGACCGACTGCGCCACCCTGCATCTCCAGCAGAAACCGGGGACAGATGTCGCCCTGTTTCAGGCTATGGCCCATGTGATTGTAAAGGAAAATCTCTACAACCGGGATTTTATTAATTCCAGAACCGAAGGATTTGATAGCTATTCTAAAAGTCTGGACAAGTACACTCCCCGGTGGGCAGAAAAAGTTTCGGCTGTAGCAGCAAAAGATATAGAGACAGCCGCCCGGATATATGCCGGAGCCAACGCCGCTGCCATCTACTGGGGTATGGGAATCAGCCAGAGTGTTCATGGAACGGACAATACCTTATCCATAGCCAATCTGGCTCTCTTGTGCGGTCATCTGGGCCGACGGGGAACCGGATTAAATCCCTTAAGAGGCCAGAATAATGTTCAGGGCTGTTCTGATTCGGGAGGACTGCCCAATGTCTACCCCGGTTATCAGAATGTCAGCGATCCGCTTATTCAGGCAAAATATGAACACCAATGGAAAAGGGATCTCAGTCCGAAACCGGGACTGACTATTTTAGAAATGTCCGATGCCATAGAATCTGGCCAGATCAGTGACTATATCATCATGGGTGAGAATCCCATTATGAGCGATCCCCATATGTCCCATACCATCCATCATTTCAAAAAGCTGAAAAATATCCTTGTTATCGATATCTTTCTCAATGAATCGGGTGAATATGGCGATATAATCCTCCCGGCCCTTTCTTTTGCCGAGAAAGAGGGAACTTTCACCAATAGCGATAGAAGAGTGCAACTGATCAGACCGGCGCTTCAAGCTCCGGGAGAAGCAAGAGCCGACTGGCAGATATTACAGGAACTGGCCATAAGAGTCGATCAGAAACTGGAGAGAAAGAACAGTGCCGGATTTACCTTCTCATCACCGGCCGAAATATGGGATGAAATGGCCGACCTTGTCCCGGATTTCCGGGGAATCTCCCATAGACGAATAGATAAGGAAAGCGGAGTCCACTGGCCCTGTCCCTCTGTCGATCATCCCGGGACTCCCTACCTCTTTGGCGAAACTTTCCCCAGGGGAAAAGGGCTTTTTCACTCTATAGACTTAAAACTGGAATCAGAGGCTGCTAACAAAGAATACCCCTACATTCTCTCTACGGGAAGAGTGCTCTATCACTGGCATGGCAGGACTATGACGAGCCGATCCGACCTAAACAAAATCTACCCCTACGGCAAAGTGGAAATGCACCCCGATGATGCAGAGAAAGAGGGATTGGCAAACAGAGAAAATGTAGAAGTGTCTTCTTCAAGAGGATCAATAACTGTCGAATTGTGTATAACAGATAAATCACCCAGAGGCGTTTTGTTTATCCCCTTCCACTTCGCTGAGGCGGCAGCGAACAGACTGACTCAGGATCTGAGAGATCCTGTAGCAAAAATACCGGACTTTAAAATCAGTGCGGTAAAAATAGAAAAGAGGTAATTATGAGACGTTTTATAATATCATTGATTTTTACTTGTGCCATAGTGTCAGCCATTAGTGCTGCTCCCTCCTTCTCGGTAAATGTCGGTGGCGATTTTTTCAATTATGAAAGAGCTTTTCTCGACATGGGCGCCTCTTGTTCCATACCTATTAAGAGTGGAATGGAATTTCATATGGCCGCTAATTTTGGTATTTCAACCAGAACCGTCGATTCGACAATAGAGGCTCTATTTTATATTCCTTTTGATTTCGGTTTAAATTTTATATTTAATGAGGAATCAAAGCTGAATTTCCTGGTAGGAACAGGTTTAACTCCACAAATACTCTCTATGAATGAAGTGAGTTTCTATATGGGTCCCTATCTTAAGGGTGGTATCAGAGTAAAAGTACATGAATATATGAAATGGTTTTTGGAAGTTCAACAGGATCTGTTAGTTGGTGCTCCCAAGTGGATCAATACCACAACCAGCATAAGGACGGGAATTCTATTCTCTTTAGGATCGTAAAAAAGAAAAATGTTCCCCGTAAGTCTGTATAGCAGGATGTCTATAAAAAAATTGTTTTTCAGCACAAAATGAACTATTAATGTAGAAGGAAATATTCCCCAAGGATTATTATATGAAAAAAAAGACTCTATTGTTGTGCATTTTATCTTTATCTATTCCTTTTCTAATCTCCTGTACAGAACCTGTGGGTAGCTCTATTCCAGGGGGAGATGACACTCAAGCCATAAAATTAATTGACCATACTTCTACCGATCTGACCAAGATCCCCGATGCTGCCATTAGGGCAGCTAAAGCGAACCTTCATATAGCCTATAATCACACGTCTCACGGCAGTCAGCTTATTACCGGTATGAATTGTCTGGAAGTCTACCCTGATTACAGTGGAAAGTACTCATGGAACAAC
>JAEINM010000325.1 GCA_016342385.1 Spirochaetaceae bacterium
GGCTGGTGTTATGAATGGAAATAAGAGTTTTGTTTTTAGTGAGGATGATCTTTCTTTAGATCAATATGCCGATAACTTTTATCTCCAGACAAAGCAAAGAGCTGAGGCAGAATTGATTTCAGCAGGTGAGAAATCGGAACTGAACTATAAGATTTTTCGTGTTGGAAATCTTATGCATAACAGTCAAAGTGGAAAATTTCAGGAAAATATAGGTGATAATGCATTCTATACAGTTGTTAATAGTTATTTAAACCTTGGAATGATACCCAATGTGGATTTTGAAATAAGTGATTTCTGTTTTGTAGATTATACGAGCAGAGGAATCCTCACTCTTTTTTCCACCGAAGAATTAAACAGAGAAATCTTTCATTTAGTAAATCCCAATAGATTCAGTTTAATCGAGTTTGGAAAACTACTAAAAAATGCCGGTTATTCTGTAAAAGGGATCGATTTAGCAGATTATCTCGATGAGATTTACCGGATTTATAATGAAGATGAAAATAATAGGGATATTTCTAATCTGTTTCTTCATTCAGCCATTTTTAAGGAGAATTATTTTTTCCCCGGTTTGCAGTATATAAGTGAAAGAACCAATAAGATCCTTGAAAAAGAGAATTTTTCATGGCCCCTATTGGATTCTGATCATATAAAAAAGATGGTTGAATTGTGTAGATAGAGTATTCTGTGTGAAAGAAAAACAGACTCCTCATGTTTTCTTACTTCAGTTGAAGGTTAATTTCATAATTATTAATAAAGGAGAGTCTCTACGCTCCCCTATAATTATCTACAATGAAAAAAGGCCGATCCAATTTGAACGGCCTGAATATTTATGGCTTGTCTTCCTCAGACATAGGACCAAAATAGCTTTCCCAAAGGGTATCTCGACGACCATCAGCAATTATTTTACTTAATGCACTATTGTAGCGGTTTAAAAGTGAGGGCTCAAACATCTTAGAAATTGCTGTTGTTATAATATGACTGATTATTGGTTGACCTACAGGTTTTATCTCCCAATTATTTTGTTCCGCATAATAGAGACCTATCCTTTTAACATCCGGTACGGCATCGAGTAATCCTTTGTTAAGGTCCTCCATTGCGCTGGTAGTTGTCGGATACTCAACAAGTTTAATTTCTCTTATATCTCTGAGAGATTCATAAATGTGTCCCTGAGTTTGTACTCCGACTTTTTTCCCATGAAGGCTTTGCAGTAATTCTTCTTTTGTAGAACCTTTAATCTCGTTATTTCCCTTTTGAACAAATGTTACAAAGTGCAATATTTCGTAGGGAATAGATAAGTCAAAGATAGCTCTGAAGCCTGGTAAATCAGGAGCTGCCAGTGCAAGGTGATGAGTTCCAGACTTTAAACCATTGATTACAGGTCCAGCATCACTATAGGGGACAAATTTATAAGATTGATCCATCTCTTCCATCACCATTTTTTCAAGATCGACATAAAAGCCATGTACTTCTCCATCATCACCAAGGTACATACCCGGTGCTCCATCTTCCCTGACAAAAATTTGGACTGTATCTGAAGATGAGACTGCAATTAAAGGTTTATTTTCCTCTTCAGTTTCAGTCTGCTGTATTTCGCTTGTTGTCGTTTCCTGAGTATTCTCTTTTTCAATAATCAGCTCTGTATCTTTTTTACTGCAACCTGAAACTGATGAAATTAAAATAATACTTAAAATTATTGACATTTTTTTTAAAAACATTTCCCAAACTCCTTTCAGGGTATGATATGCTAATTTTAAGGGAGCACAGTGATGAAAGCAAGTAAAAGTCCAAACTACATAAAAAGAGCCTTGAGCTCTCCTCAGAAAAGGATTCATTTTTCGGAGTTTAATTCCGGAAAATATGCTATTAATAATATTTGTGTAGCATATTTCCTCGAAGAGGATACATCAATAAGAGATTTATCTTTTGCTATAGATCAGGCGTTTATCTCTTATCCATCTCTTAGGATCCGCTTGACTCAGGAAGGTTCTACTGCACAGCAATATACAGTTCCATTTACTCCTTGTAGACTTGATAAATATCATCATTTTCATAATATACAAGAATCAGATTATTGGTTCTCAAGTCTTGTTACTGAAAAGGTTCCTTATTGGGATTCTCCTCTGGCAGAATTTTTCCCATTTCAAATAAATGATAGCCGTAGGGGATTTGTATTTCGAACACATCACATAATATCAGATGCATGGACTTATCAATTAGTTACTCAAGAGATATATGATGTTCTTAACAGACCGAATCCTCAAAAGCTTATTAGAAAAAAGAAAGGTTCCTACTGGGATTTTTTAAAGACAGATCAGAATTATAACCAGTCAAATAGATATGATTATGATAAGAAATACTGGCAGGAGAAACTTTTCCCTCTTCCGGCAAAAACAGGATTATTTACTGAAAAACATCCTAGATCTCCAGTAGCACAAAGACACCAATTTATTCTAAGTTATCCCCAATCTAAAAGTATTATAAGTTTTTGCGATAAATTTTCAATCTCTTATTCCAGTTTTTTTCTATGGGTGCTCTCGGTTCTAGTTTCCCTTAGAACTGGTTCGGATGATTTTCTCTTGGGTATGCTCACTCATAACAGAATTGGAAAATCAGAAAAAAAGATTGCTGGTATGTTTGTCAGTACAATAGCCCTTAAATTTTCACTTAATAATACTGAATCACTCTGGGAAAATCTTCAAACAATGCTAGGACTTATTGCAAGTAGTATGCGACATCAGAGGTTTCCTATAAGTGGAGTTGAATCTGAAGATTCCGAAAAGAGGGAGAGTGTCTTTAACCGACTTGAGATTGTTTATTCATATAATTCAGTAGAGTATCCTTTTGATTGTAAGTTTCTTTTTTGTGGTGCAGAAAATTTCCCATTAGTAGTCAGACCATGTATGATAACTGGCCAAAAGTTCCAAATAGAAATGGATTTCCGGGATGATTCTATTGATATGAATCAAATACAATCTTTAAGTGAGCAATATATTACTGTACTAGAAGCTGTTCTGGACAATAAAGATCAAGTACTTAAAACTACGCCATGGGTTAATAAAAAGAATGTAGAGAGAGTATTAAATAAATTTAATAATCCCATCCTACCTCTAGAGCAACCACAGCTCATTCATCAGTTTTTAGAGAAACAGGTCCCAGCAAATCATGAAAAAAAAGCTATAACTTTCGAAGATGAGTTTTTATCCTATAAGTCTTTAAACGAAAAAGCAAATAAGGTAGCACACCGGCTTTATAAAGAATTGGGAGAAGGGGAGCAGTTAATAGCACTTCTTATGGATAGAAGCCTGGACTTAATGATCCTTTTATATGCAATCCTTAAGGCCGGTTATGCCTATGTCCCCCTTTCTAAAGACCATCCGGTTAAACGAAACAGAACTATACTGGAAGCGGCAGGTATAAAAAAGCTTTTCACTGATAATAAAGCATTGCTGGAAAGTTATGACGAGTGTTTTCTTTTTTCAGATTGGGACTGTTCTTCAGAATCGGAAGAGAACCTCGATCTACAGATCGAGCCAGAGAGATTAGCCTATATTATTTATACTTCCGGTTCTACAGGAACACCTAAAGGTGTCATGCTTGAACACGGCGCCGTATCGAATAGGCTTCACTGGATGAAGGATTATTACCGATTACACAATCGGGATTGTTTTGTTCAAAAAACCCCCTATACGTTTGATGTCTCTATTCCTGAACTTTTCGGCTGGCCTCAAAATGGCGGACGATTGCATCTGCTTAGTCCTGGTGAGGAAAAAGATCCTTCAGCAATCATTAAAAAAGTAGAGGAACACTCTATCACCATTATCCACTTCGTCCCTTCTATGCTTGGGATCTTTCTTGACTATATTGAAAATCGTTCCACCAAAGTTCTTTTTGAAACAATTAGAATCGTGGTCTGCAGCGGGGAGGCTCTTGATGTCGATACCATAGCCCGGTTCTGGCGATATTTTGATAAAGATAGACTTAAATTATATAATCTTTATGGTCCCACTGAAGCTGCTGTAGAAGTAACTTTTCATGAATGTCTACCAACTCAGCATTCACCTGTCCCCATTGGGAAACCAATTACCAACGTTCAGCTTCTAGTGCTTTCCAAAGAAGGGCAGATTCTTCCTTCCCGTGTTCAGGGGGAGCTCTGTATTGCAGGCCCCTGCCTTGCCAGAGGCTATTTCAATGCTCCGGAACTTACAGATAAAGCTTTTGTCGCTCATCCTCTTGATAAAGAAAAAAAGATATATAAAACCGGAGATTTAGCCAGCTGGACAGAAGATGGCGATCTTCTTTATCAAGGCCGGATCGATAATCAGGTCAAAATCCGGGGTAACAGAATTGAGATTGGAGAAATTGAAGAAGCTCTCAGGTCTCACAAGCATATTGTAGACGCGGTTGTTCTGGTCCAAAAAGATAAAGCAGGACAAAATGCACTGGCAGGACATTATTGCGCCCGGGGGAATTGCGACCCCGAATCTTTAAGGCTGTATCTTGCCGATAGAATCCCGCCCTATATGGTTCCCTCTCTCTGGAAAGAGCATCGGAGTTTTACTCTTACCACAAGCGGTAAAACGGACCGGAAGTCAATAGAACCTGTTCCGATTAGGGTTGCTAAGAAAAATGTGGAGAAGAATATCTCCGATATTGAGGCATCTATAATTGAGGAATGGAAAAAAGTTCTCCCTGTAGAAGATTTCTCATGGGATGATGATTTTTTTAACCTTGGAGGGGATTCATTCTCCCTGATTACTATATTCGGGAATCTCGAGGAGAAATATCAGCTGACTCTTCAGGAGCTCTTTGATCACAGTACAATCAATGACTTAACAGAGTTTATTCTCACGACAAAAAATATCTCACTGGTTCCAAAAAATAAGGGAAAACAGGATTGGGAACCATACCATACCATAGCTTTGGGAAGAAAAAAACTGTTCGATTATCACAAAACATTGAATGAACTTAAAGAGACAACTTTTTCAATAAGTAAAACATTCAAGAATATCTTTTTG
>JAEINM010000326.1 GCA_016342385.1 Spirochaetaceae bacterium
AAAGTGCCATAGAGATGCTGAATGAAGCCGATGTTCAGACCTATTTTCTTGATGCCGATTTATCCGTTTTATACGATAGGATCATCAAAGGAGGAATTCCCCCCTTTCTCGAAGGAGCGAATCCCCTGACAGAATTTAAGGCGATGTACCAGAAAAGAACGGCTTTATATGCGAGCTGGGCAGATTTCCGAATTGATACTCGGGGTCTAACAGCTTTGGAAGTGACTTCTAAAATTCTCGATGAAATAGCTTAAACATAATAGTCCTTTTTACTTTCCTGATGCTTTTATTTCATCCCCATATTCATCGAGAATAGACTGAAGTTTTTTCTTCAGCATACTAAAGCTGAATTCCCGGGCGGCAATGTTGTAATTCTCTTCTGTCATCTCATCGCTGAGAGCTCTATTATTTAGAACACGATTCATATCAGTCAGATTTTTCTCTTCAAAAACCAATTCACCATTGCGATTATAGTTGTCCCGTATTTCAATATTTCTGAATCCGCACATCTTAATATCGGTTTTATATACGAGATATGTGGTTGTAACAATGGGCACTCTTGCTGCGACAGCTTCCAGCAGCGCATTCCCAAAACCTTCCCACACAGGAAGATAGGTAACTATATCCGCATTGACGAGCACATCACGGTTGGTGTAT
Source organism: Spirochaetaceae bacterium (assembly GCA_016342385.1). Classification (GTDB taxonomy): domain Bacteria; phylum Spirochaetota; class Spirochaetia; order DSM-2461; family DSM-2461; genus Spirochaeta_F. The sequence goes on from JAEINM010000326.1 coordinate 658, forward strand.
ATCCTCCCCAGTTTTTTATCATCCCTGCGAAGAGATTCCACTCTATCGGCTATAAAATGCAATTTGACACCCTTTCTCTCAGCAAGGGTCTGAATTTCAGAGAGATAATCATGTGCCGTTTCGTCCCCCTCGTAAAGGGAAATGAGAAAATGGACTCGTGACGCCTCATCTTTATATTTTTCAATATAACGGGCAACCAGTTCAACAGAATCCTCGATTCTCTTTCTGGGAACCACTCGTGTCGGTTGAACAAAGAGAAGATCATCTTCTTTAAACCCGAAATCTTCACGGAAATGGGAATTATACTCATCTCTGACCGGAGGATGTTCAAAATCTTCACAATTATGAATAACATGAGGATTTACCCGTTTTATCGACCTGAGAATATGCTCGGCATAAGATGAAATAACAACATGCTCCACGCCCAAATCGACAGGAGGCATTATCTGATTGAGAAATGCTTCGATATGATTATGACTGAACCGGCTTCGCTCCCACCAGAAATCATGATGATGAAAAATCACTGCCATTCTTTTTTCAGTCGCCAGATTGTGAACAGCGATCCCCACAAGAAGACTCATAGGCATGGCGTTGGTATTTTCTCCAATAAGAACATCGATCTCCTTCTGCTGAATAAAATCATAGATCAGAGAAGCCACTTCACTACCCTTTTCAACCAGTTCATCGAGGATTACCTCTTTTCTGTCTATAGATAAATGGGGAGGATGTTTTGACATATGGGGAAAAACGAGCTTTTCAAAATACTTTTGCTCATTAGAATCAAAGCGGATCTGTCCCAGCTCCAGGCAGTTCTCCTGTTTAACGTGCTTAATAGATGAGCTGTATGCCCCTGCAATGGTAAATATTTCATGACCCATTCCAACCAGGACTTCTATCCACTTATCGACTTCCAGAGAGACACCATCAACATCACCCAGTTTCCCGCTTATAAAACAAATGTTAAATTTATCCATATCAGATTAACTTCCTTAAATCCTGCTCATTGATTATTTCAAAAAAATCCTTATCCTTCCTTATTAAGCCCTTATTGACCAGACTATCTGCTGCATAATATAGATTTCTGCGGCTCACATTAAATACCGATGCCAGTGCAGTCATACTTTTATAGTAGTATTTACCGAGAAACTGATCTGTCAGTATGATATATGCCAGATAATTTTCCAGTTTATATATATTTCTTTTCAGCATCTTATCTGTCAGTTCCATTAGATTGTTATTGGCCAGCTCTAATATAAAAACCTTGAAGTCTTTATCTTTTTCCAGAACCCCGATTACTTCTGAAGGTATTTCTACAACAACAGAATCCTCTAAAGCAAAAATATCGGTTATTTTTCTATCGTAAAAATAAATTAACTCTCCAATACAATTAAAAGCCCGGGTGAAAACGACATGATAGAGATTTCCTTTAGAATCACCATAAGAATAAAATACAGTCCCTTTCATAAGAAATAAAATTGAATCGGGAAGCCGGAGTTTCGCACCGCCCACATATCGGCAGAGTCTGATTTTATTTTTCAGATTTCCATCTAAAAACTGTTCTAAGGGAGTTCCTGAAATAAATTCATCCAGATCGTTCACGTAAACCTCCATCTGTTGCATATTCTTAATTATTATTCAGAGAATAGTGAATTTAAAGAGTTAATTTGAATATTACAGCAGAAGAAAGGAGGCAGATCCTGTGAAATCATTCTTTTCTGAGAAAATGAATGTTCAATAGACAAAAAAAATCCCGCCAGAATGACGGGATTATATAATCAATAGAAAAGATTATTTAGAATATAAAGGTCTTTCCTGATATTTAGTGTGAAGAAGCTCATGAGATTTGTGACTCATAGGTTTCTCGAGATAATCTTTGTAGATCTGAACAATCTCCGGATTTTCATGAGATCTTCTTATTACGCTTCTCTCATCATCATCATAGATTCCGGCAACACGCTGTGCACGGACAACATCATTGGTGTTATAGGGCTGACCACCACCGGCGATACAACCACCACGACAGGCCATAACTTCAATAAAGTGGTAAGGTGCAGGTTCTCCCTTTGCCTTTGATTCACGGACTTCATTGAGAATCTCTTCAACATGAGCCATTCCATGAGCAACAGCCACTCTGATCTCAGTTCCATCAAAGTCGACAGTCCCTTTTCTGACTCCGGCCATTCCACGAACAGCATGAACATTGACATCTTCCAGCTCTTTATCGGTTACCAGCTTAAAAGCGGTACGAACAGCAGCTTCCATGACACCACCGGTTACACCGAAAATTGTACCGGCACCTGTATATTCACCGATTGGACTATCTGCTTTCTCATCTTCGAGGCAAGAGAAGCAGATTCCCGAGGATTTAATCAGACGGGCCAGCTCTCTGGTTGTCAGAACAAGATCCACATCATGTTCTCCCGAAGCCCACATATTGTCATCTCTTGAAATTTCATACTTCTTGGCAGTACATGGCATAATTGCCACTGTAAACATATCTTTTGCCGGTTTTTTAATTTTCTCGGCATAATATGTCTTTGTCATAACACCCTGCATCATCATGGGAGATTTTGCCGTTGAGAAATGGGGAATCATATCGTTGGCATATTTTTCCATGTAATCGGTCCAGGCGGGACAGCACGAAGTGATCTGAGGAAGAATCCCTCCATTTACAATCCGGTCAACCAGTTCAGAGCCCTCTTCCATAATGGTAAGGTCTGCCGAGAAGTTTGTGTCGAATACAGAATCAGCTCCCAATTTTCTCAAGGCCGCATAGATTTTGCCAGTGACTAGAGCACCGGGTTCCATCCCAAAAGCTTCCCCGAGAGCAACTCTTACAGCTGGTGCAATCTGTACAGAAACATGTTTAGTTTCATCTCTTACAGCAGCCATAAATTTTCTGGTTTCATCTTTTTCATATATGGCACCAACAGGACAGTGAGCAGAGCACTGGCCACATTTTATACAGGGACTCTCATTGAGCAAAACTCCTCCGGCTGGAGCAATTTGAGTCTTATGACCTCTTTCGAGAAACTCTAGAGCCCATACATTCTGCAACTGTTGGCAGACATTGGCACATCTACCGCATTTTACACACTTTCTCGGGTCGAGTACTATTGAAGGGGTAGATTTATCCGCTTCTATCTCTGTTACATCTGCATGAAAGGGGACTTCTCTAATACCGAAGTCCGCAGAGAGATCCTGCAGCTCACAAGTGGTATTTCTACCACAGGTGAGACATTCCTGAGGATGGTTGGCCAGTATCATTTCCAGTACTGTCCTCCTGATTTCCATCAGTTCCGGATCGTGAGTGATATAATTCTGCCCTTCCACTACTTCTGTAGCACAGGCTCTTACCATTTTAGGTGAACCCTCAACTTTACAGACACAAAGCCCACAGGCCGCCCAGGCATCGAGATCATCGTGTGCACATAATGCGGGGATTTTTATTTCATCGGTCAGAGCCGCTTTCAGGATACTTGTACCTTTTTTGACCTGAAGAGGCTTACCATTAATTTTTATTTCTACAGTTTCCACCGTTATTTCTCCTTAATGTTCCTACGAAACAAGAATAGCGCCGAATTTACAGCTATCGTAACATGCACCACATTTTACACAGGCACTCTGATCAATAACATGGGCAACTTTTCTTTCTCCGGTAATACAGTTAACAGGACATTTTCTCGCACAGACAGTACATCCGATACATTTATCTTCAATAACTGAATACTGAACAAGATCTTTACATTTTCCTGAACGACATTTACCACCTTTGATATGCTCAAGTACTTCTTCTTCAAAAGTGTTGAGAACAGAGAGTACCGGGTTTGGAGCAGTCTGCCCCAGGCCGCAGAGAGATGCTTTTTTCATCGCAGCACCCATGTCTCTCATCCTATCAATGTCTTCCATTTCTCCATTACCCTTAGATATCTTATCGAGTATCTCATAGAGTTTTTTTGTTCCGATCCGGCAGGGAGCACATTTACCACAGGATTCCTCAACACAGAAGTCGAGATAAAATTTGGCAACGTCAACCATACAGTCATCTTCATCCATAACAATCATTCCACCGGATCCCATCATGGAACCAACTGCGAGAAGACTATCGAAATCAATCGGAGTATCAAGGAACTCTTCAGTCAGAACTCCTCCGGAAGGCCCGCCTGTCTGAACACCTTTAAATTTCTTTCCATTTGGTATTCCACCACCGATATCGAATACAATCTCTCTCAGTGTAGTCCCCATTGGAACTTCAATAAGTCCGGAGTTTTTAATTTTTCCCGTTAAGGCAAAAACTTTTGTTCCTTTAGATCCTTCTGTA
>JAEINM010000327.1 GCA_016342385.1 Spirochaetaceae bacterium
TCCATGAAAGGTATAGAATCGTGATGAGCATATACAGGAATATTTTCCTGAGCGAATAAATAAGAATCCAGCATATGGTCCCAATGTCCGTGAGTCAGAAACAGAGCTTTGATGGAACAATTACGGCTTTCCAATTCTTTTTTAATAAGAGAAAAGGACTCGGGAGGGGCATCAAAAAGAATAGCACTATTATTAGCTTCGTTTAAAATTAACCAGGCATTTGTTTCTATGGGACCTGAGGGGATACAAATTATTTTCATTTACTTTTCCTTATTATTTGTTTATCCATTTGTCTTAAGTGAGTATATAAAAAATAATGAAAAGCATAAAGGATAATTATACAATACCCTGATCTATCATGGCATCGGCCACCTTTTATAAACCCTCACCCGGCCTCTCCAAAAGGGAGAGGAGGAAGAGTTAAAAAATACAAATTGGAAAGTTTATAGATATCAACTTTAATTGATGATTAAAGGATCATTAACATCGAGGGGATTAACTAGTGTAAGAGTAAATATATACCAGACATCTTCATCTTCTTCTTTAAATGTCATTGTTATATCAAAATCCAGAGAATTATATGTTAGCGTACCAGTTCCGGTGATGATACCGCCAACGGCTGCTGACATTGATACATTGAAGGAAAAGGGTTTATTGTCAGTTGAAAACTGATTATTCCACCAGGTTGATGTTTTAATCTGATTATACATCGCTGCACTGCTGTGAAAGTTTTCATAAATTGTATCTCTCGAATCTGAATTTAAATCAGTCTCAAATAAACTCAGCCTGTCAGCCGGTGAGACGGGATCTGTAAAGAGGTTACAGCCACTGAGCAATACAATAATTATTATTGAGAGACTGCTTAATTTTAAAATGATTTTCATAATTTATCTTCTCCTATATATCCGCTTCAACTAAAAAGGGTACTACATTTTTTTCATAAACCTGCAGGAATTTTTCATATTCATCTAAAAACTTACTAAAAATGGGATTCTTAGTATCTAAAATATATTTTGTTTTCATATCTATATACATGGAACTCAAGACATACCGTCTCAGAGATAGAGCCGATAAGGCAAAATATCTGTAATTGAGAACATAATTGCTTGTTTCAGTTTCCTTTGGGAATATTTCTTTTTTATAATATTCGCTTTTGGCTTCCGATCCTTTTTCCTTTTCTATTGAAATCATGTTTTCTCTCATTTCAGATAACATAGAAAATGAATCTTCATAATTGTGGAAAAATCTTGTTGCTTCATCAGCATATTCGACCAGTTTTTCTGTAACGTCTGAAAGAACTCGTGCCGGGTCTTTTTCAAATTCATCATTTCCCTTATCAAGCCAGCCGCTGAAATCCACACTGCCGATTTTAACTTCGAATTTCTCACCGGGTTTTTCCCCTATGGGAACCTCTACACCCTCTTCTGTCGTGAGAACAACCAGAGTGCCCTCCGATTCAACAGCAACTGATCCCTCATTGACGACATATAAAGCGCTACCGTCTAGAGAGGACACCACTGTGAATTCCGTTCCTCTGACCCCGGCAACTGTTGCGGGAGTCTGAATATCCGGTTCATTGAGTAGTCTATCGAATTTAAATCCGATCTTCCCCAGCACCACCATAAAGATATTTTTCTTTTGGCCCTGTTTTTCTTTTTTGGAAATGATAAAGACCGTATCACTGTCTATAGATATCTTTGATGTATTTTCCAGAGACAATTCAGCAAAACCGTCAAACCCGGTTATGACAGAATCTCCAATGTTCAATACATCGGCAATCTGAGCTTTAATTAATTCACCGGAAACTCGTTTAATAGAGACTTCTCCTTCGACATAATCAAAACGGCTCTGTTGACTGTATAAGAATAAGGGAATAAAAATCAGTGTGATAAAAATTAATACTTTTTTCATTTGGCATCCGCCTTTAATCCCAGGAGAAAATAATCCTGCCTATTATCTCTATTGATCAGCATCAGAACTTCACCATCAATGCCTTCAATAGTCACTTTATATGTATTAGGGGGAATCGTGTTCTTAAAAAAACTTTCCATCTCCCAGCTGCTTCTGAAAAGAGAGAAATCATCACTAACGACCGGACTGATAGATGTGACTACGGGATTTGTTATGGTAAATCCCGCCCTTACCAGACCATTCCATATTCTAGAAACAGAAGAACTTGTAATGATAATCTCACCATGGAATACAAAAGGAACAGCACTCTTCTCAATGGGAAAATCCACCTCTCCCCGATTCATTGAAAGAATGATCTCTTCGGCTGTATCCTGACTTTTGTTCATATAAATGGAAGCACAGGATGACAGAAAAACAATAGGTACAATTAATAGAATTTTTAATATTTTCATAGTTTTATTTTAGATCGTCTAGAGAAAGGAAGCAATGTAAGATTTATATAAATTTTCAAAGAGTACCCGATCTTCTCCTTCCAGAGTTCTACCGGGAGGACTTTTTACAGAACTGGGATTAACTTTTGTCCCCCAGTAAGAAACCTCATAGTGAAGATGGGGTCCAGTGGACATACCTGTTGAACCGACATACCCAATAATCTGTCCCTGACGTACCCTTACACCTTTACGCATACCTCTGGCATAATTAGTCATATGCCCATATAGAGTCCTAAAACCGTTGACATGGCGTACTTCAATAAAATTCCCGTATACCTGACTGTAATAGGCAGATTCTATAACCCCGTCTCCCGAAGCATAGATGGGTGTTCCCCGGGGAGCGCCGAAGTCAATTCCCTGATGTTTCCTGGTGAATCCGGTTATCGGGCTCCTTCGCATTCCATATCCCGATGTTATATAAGCCCCATTAATTGGTGTTTTCAGAAGAGTTTTTCTGATAGTTTGCCCATCAGTGTTAAAATAATCGGATTTACCATGTAAATCTTTGTAATAAAAGAACTCAATTTCCCTGCCATCGGTCAGCATTTGTGCCGCTATAATCTTTCCATCTTCGACGAGTTCTCCCTTTTCATCAAAAATGGTTTCAAAAGCCACATTAAAAGTATCACCCACCTGAATATCTCTTTGAAAATCCACATCAAAGGAGAGCAGCATAATGAGATCCATTAGAACATTGGCTGACATGCCGGCATCAAGGGCCGCATTATATAAACTGTCTTCGATTTTCCCGGAAACCTGTTTTATATATGTTGAGAGTTCTCGCTCTTTTTCAAAGGCACGGAAACCATTCTCTGTATAGGCATCGCGTACGACTTCTACGATCAGATTATTTGATTTGTTTAGAGAGAGAGAGGTGAATTCTTCATTGACAAAATTCAGATCAAAAATTTCTCCGGCCTTTAAACCGCGTAAGTTCACATAGGGACTGATTTCATATACCACTGAAGAAGCTGTATCTCTATCAATCCCGTAGGAGAGCAGTAAATCATTTAAATTGCTCCCTCTCAGCAATTCTGCTTTAACAGTGGTTAATTTATTCTGATGACTGGAAACAAAGGGCATTTCAACAATATCGATCTCTTTGATTTTCTCATGAGGAATTTGCAGTACAGGATTCTGGTTACCGATTGAAGGCATAATAAGATAATTTGCCAGAAAAATAAAACCGAGAGATATGATAACGATTAATATTGAGTGGATTTTAATTTCCCGCGGATTTCTCTTAAACTTCATTATTGCCATTATCGACAGATTTTACTCTGGTTCCTTAATATAATCGGAAAGAATATTTTTATCCTTTTCAGTGAGTATCGCCTGGAGAATAATGCCTTCATCGACATATTCCTCTTTAAGTATTTTGCCGTTTCTATGGATATAGGCATTAATGTCCCATTTGTCAGGGGGAATTAAAAGAGTGACTAGTCCATATTCTTTTTCAATTTCGATGGTAATTCGCTCTTTGAGATCCTCTATGCCGATGTTGTCTTTAGCCGAAATGGGAACTGAATGGGCAAAACGGTTTTTCAGTCCCGCCAGAAGCACGGGATCACTGCCCAGTAAATCTATTTTGTTAAAAACAAGAACCTGAGGCTTATCTCCGGCACCGAGTTCTTCCAGTACTGTTTCGGTAACTTTAATATGTTCTTCATATTCATGGTTTGAAGCATCAACCACATGAATGATGACATCGGCATGTACAGCTTCCTCCAGGGTTGATTTAAAGGCATCAATCAGGTCATGGGGCAGTTTTCGTATGAATCCGACCGTATCAGTCAGAATGATATCCCTTCCGCCATCGAGTTTTATTTTGCGGGAAGTGGGATCTAAAGTGGCAAAGAGCTTATCCTCAGTCAGTACATGGGCATCGCTTAGCAGATTGAGAAGTGAGGATTTACCCGCATTGGTATAACCGACAATGGACAGGGAGGGAACCGGTTTTTCCACACGTTTTTTCCTTTGCACCTCTCTGTACTTCTTCACTTTTTCCAGTTCATTTTTCAGAGAATTGATCCTGTTAAGAACCATTCTTCTGTCCGATTCCAGCTGGGTCTCCCCTTTTCCCCTTGTTCCTTTGACACCCCCCTTCTGTTTAGACAGATGGGTCCAGGCTCTGGTCAACCGGGGAAGACTGTATTTCATCCTGGCCAGAGCCACCTGGAGAACGGCTTCTTTGGTGGATGCCCGGTCGGCAAAAATATCAATGATCACCTCCTGTCGATCTATAACAGCCATATTGTATTCAAACTCGAGGTTTCTCTGTTGCGAAGGACTCAGCTGACAGTCGAAGATCACCACATCGGCGGCGCAGGCTTCTGCCATTTCTTTTATCTCCTGAACCTTACCTTTTCCAATTAGAAAACGGGGATTTTTCGCCCTCAATTTGACCATTGTGCTCTCTACAGGTGCAATTCCCATTGTATCAACGAGATTAAACAGTTCCTCCAGATGATATTCCGATTCACTTAAATCTTCCCGGGGTTCATTTATTCCAACTAAAAAAGCCCGTTCGCACTTTAAGGAGAGAATGTCTTTTTCAGATAAATTTTCAAA
>JAEINM010000328.1 GCA_016342385.1 Spirochaetaceae bacterium
TAAAAAGGATTATACGGGAGAATTTTGTCTCCAGCCAGGAACAATTACTGAATATGCTCCAGGAAAATAATATAACCGTGACTCAGGCAACTCTTTCAAGAGATCTTAAAATGCTGAACGTCAGTAAAATCTCCAATGAGAAGGATGGTTATCACTATCATCTACCATCGGAGAAAGAGGAAAAAGAAGCTGAGAAATATCTTGTGGAAGACATTGCAAGAGGTTTTTTAAGTATGGAGTTTTCCGGAAATCTGGCTATTCTCAAAACACTGCCCGGTCATGCCAATACAGTAGCTATTGCTCTGGATAAACTGGAAGGATTGCCTCTTATTGGCACTATTGCCGGTGACGATGCCATCTTGATTGTACTAAAAGAAGGCGCCGATAAAAATACTGTAATAGAATCCTTAAAAAATAGAATTCCCGATTTGGAGTATGAATTATGAAAGCAGCAGTTCTGGGAGCAACCGGATATACGGGAATGCTCCTACTGAGATTATTGAGTTCTCATAATAAAATTGATCGTATTGCTGCAGTTTCCACTTCCGCTGTAGGCAAAGCAATTGAAACAGGAGATCCAGGCCTATATCACAATCTTGATGGAAAATATATCAGTATCGATGATCTGAAAGAATTTCAGCCCGATGTCATTTTTTCAGCACTGCCACACCTGGCTTCATTACCTTTTTATAGGGATTTTATCGGAAAATCTGTCATTATAGATTTGTCTGCCGATCTCCGCTATGAAAATCAGTCTGATTTTGAAAATGCCTATGGAACTGAACATAAGGCACCAGAGTTTCTGGGAAAAGCGGTTTTCGGTCTATCTGAATGGTATAGAAATGATATTAAAAAATCTGATCTAATAGCCAATCCCGGATGTTACCCCACATGTACTCTCCTGCCTCTACTTCCTCTTTTACAAGAAGAGGTATTAGGTGGAAACTTAACAGCAAATGCTCTCTCCGGAATATCGGGAGCGGGGAAAAAGGCCAAGATCAACAATCTCTTTGTTGAAAGAAGTGAAAATTCCTGTGCCTACTCTCCCGGGAAAACTCACAGGCATCAGTCTGAAATCCAGAAAGAACTGAATTATACAGGAAAGAAAAGTGATCTGCTATTTACTCCCCATCTTGTCCCTATGAGACGGGGAATGGTTGTTACAACAACAGCTGAGCTATTAAAACCAACCAGTGATGATGAAATTTCTTCTATTTTTGATAAATATTATGGTAATGAAGTCTTTATTAAGGTGACACCCGGTTCTCAACCGGAATCATCCCATGTCTGGGGTTCAAACCGATGTGATATCAGCTGGCAGATAAATAATAAGAGAATTATTCTCTTCTCCGTTATTGACAATTTATTAAAAGGAGCTTCGGGCCAAGCTATACAAAATATGAATATCCGGTTCGGTTTTAAAGAATCGGAAGGGCTTAGAACATGGGGAGATCTATAGATGAATAAACCGGTCATTATCATTAAAACCGGCGGTCAGGCTGCGGAGAATATTCAGGCACTTTCTCATATGGCACAGGAAATAAAAGAACTATCCTCTCAGTATAATTTCATTTTTGTACACGGGGGAGGATCCACCGTTTCAGCTATTCAGAGAGAATACGGAATAGAACCGGTATTCAAAGAGGGAATCAGAATCACATCTGAGAAAGAGATGGATCTGGTCGATATGGGACTGGCGGGAAAGATGAATAAAAAACTTGTCCGCCTCTTCATTAAAAACGGAGTATCTGCTGCGGGAATAAGTGGTGCTGATGGTTTGACTTTTGAAGGAGAATCCATAGCGGATAAAAGTTGTCGGACAGGGAGAATCATTAAAACCAATACGAAACTGATTGATACTCTTCTCAGTGGTGGTTTTACTCCAATTCTTTCTTCAGTTTCCTCTGATACTGAGGGATGTGCACTGAATATCAATGCTGATGAAGCCGCACTTGCAACTGGTACGGCCTGTAAAGCGGAAAAGATAATATTTGTCTCCGATATTCCCGGGATTTTAAATGATGGGAAACAATATAGCAATTTAAATGAAGTCCAGATCAACACTCTGATTGATCAGAAAATAATTAACGGCGGCATGATTCCAAAAGTGCGATCTTCTCTTGAAGCTCTTAAAAAGGGCGCAGGTTCTGTAGTGATCGGTGACTATAGGGAATTCATGGATTTAGAAAAACTTCTCTCGGGAGAAAAAGGGACAAAGATATGGCTGAATTGAAATCGACAACAACAGACCACGGCTTTCCAAGAAACTATTCAAATGAGTTTCTGATTCTAGATAAAGGTCAGGGTGTATACCTTTTTGATATAAGTGGGAAAAGATACCTTGATTTCGGATCGGGAATAGCTGTTAATGCCCTGGGTTATGGAAATAAGAAAATAGCCGATATTGCCCATAAACAAATGGAGAAACTGATTCATGTTTCCAATCTCTTTACCACAGAACCGGCACTGGAATTTGCTTCAAAACTGGTTGATGGGGAGAGATTTTCTGCTGTTCATTTTGGAAATAGCGGATCTGAAGCCAATGAATCTGCCTTAAAATATGCCAAATTATATTCTCTGAGAACAAAAAATGAAAACTGTTATAAAATACTTTCATTTTCAGGGGCTTTCCACGGCAGAACCATGGGAGCTCTATCGAGTACACACAACAAGAAATACAAAGAACCTTTCGGCCCCATGATTCCCGGAACTGAAATAATCGAATTCAATAATGTTGAAGTGCTGACAAAAATTCTCGATGAAACATATGCCGCTGTCATAGTGGAAGTGGTTCAGGGAGAGGGCGGTCTTTACACCATGACTGATGAGTTTGCAAAAGCACTCAGAGAATTATGTGATAAATATAAAGTGCTTATTATCGCTGACGAAGTTCAGACGGGTCTTGGGAGAACCGGAACTCTCTATGCTTCTGACGGAATAAACCTCAAAGCAGACATTATCACCTTATCCAAACCGATTGCCGGAGGATTACCTCTTTCCGCCACTCTGATCCCCGGATTTGTTAACGATAAAATAGAGGTGGGAGAACACGGCACGACGTTCGGTGGAGGACCGGTGACAACAGCCATTGCCTCATATATATGGGACATAGTCAGTGACCAGAAATTTCTCGATGATGTGAAATCTAAATCGGCTTATTTAACCGGTAAACTGGAGGACTTACATGATCAATATCCCTTCATCAAAGAGATTAGGGGGAAAGGTCTGTTACTGGGACTGGAAATAGAAGAGAGCGGGAATATCGATGTACTGAAAATCATAACCAAAGCCAGAGAAAAAGGCCTGCTTTTATTAAAAACAGGAGTCAATGTCCTTCGATTGGCCCCACCGCTGATTATAAGCCACAAGGAAATTGACGAAGGGGTTACAATCCTGAAGTCCGTATTAAATGAAATATCAATGTAAAGACAAGGTCTGTCTTGTCTCAACAAAAGAAATGTAAGGCATATTTTGCCTGGATATAGGAGAAAAATAAAATGGGTGATATAAAAAAAATTGCACTGGCTTACTCTGGTGGGCTGGACACATCAATCATCATTCAATGGTTAAAAGAAAATTACAACAACGCGGAAGTCATAGCGATCTGTACCAATGTGGGACAGGATGAGGATTGGGATGCAATCGAACAGAAGGCTCTCAATGCCGGTGCTTCAAAGTACTACTGTGCCGACCTTCAGGACGAGCTGACTACAGAATACATCTACCCCATGGTTCGCGCAGGCGCTATATATGAAGGGCAGTATCTCCTGGGGACATCTATTGCAAGACCGCTTCAGGCAAAATATCAGGTCGATATAGCACTGGCTGAAGGCTGCGATGCTCTCTGTCACGGCTGTACGGGAAAGGGAAATGACCAGGTCCGTTTTGAGCTGACCTATAAGGCTCTGGCTCCTCACCTGAAAGTGATAGCCCCCTGGAGAATATGGGACATAGAATCCCGTGAAGATGCCATAGAGTTTGCAGAAAAAAGAAACATCAACCTGGGAGAAATCTCAAAGAAAAATATTTATTCCCGCGACTGGAATATCTGGCATATGAGTCATGAGGGGGGAATCCTTGAGGACTCATGGAACAGGCCGGATGAAAGCATGTTCCGTCTCACCAAATCGCCCAAAGACGCTCCCGATAAAGAAACGGAAATTGTTATTGATTTCGAGAAAGGGATACCTGTCGGGTTGGACGGCAAGAAAATGGGCGCTTTTGCCCTAATGCAGGAACTGAATAAAATAGCCTCTGAAAACGGTGTCGGCCGAATCGATATTGTTGAAACCCGTCTTGTGGGAATGAAAAGCCGCGGAGTTTATGAAACCCCTGGCGGAACCATACTGCACAAGGCCTTAAGGGACCTGGAAATGTTCACAATCGACAATGATGCACTTCACCTGAAACAGAAAATGGCCTATGACTATGCGGATTTGGTCTATGCTGGGAAATGGTATACAACAGCCCGATACGCATTGGAAGAGATGATGATCAAACTGACCGAATATACAACAGGATCAGTTAAACTCTGTGTGTACAAAGGCAATGCCTGGGTAACAGGAAGAAAATCACCCTATGCTCTCTATCTTGAAGATCTCGCCTCATTCGGACCCAGCAATTACAACCAGAAAGATGCCGAGGGATTCATTAACCTCTATGGTCTTTCAACCGGAGTGACCGCCATGGTTCACAAGAATCTTGAAGACGGATCCGGACAGGCCCTGAAAATGAAAGAGATAGCCGCCAGTTTCCACGATAAATAAGTGCTGGACTCGCCGGTCCGAACAAAGACTGCGAGCCGGCGGGTAGTCGACCGCCTGAGACTCGCTGCTTCGAAAAATAATACAGTTCTAGCGAAGCGCGAGTTTCTACAGCAAGTCGTCTGAGAGAGACGCCCGGGTCGGTCGGGAGTGAGACGCCCGGGTCGGTCGGGAGTGAGACGC
>JAEINM010000329.1 GCA_016342385.1 Spirochaetaceae bacterium
GAATTGAAGGCTTTCATCGTGTGCTCTTTGGTGTCTTCATCTACTTTTGAATGAATCATCCCCAGTTTGTACTCGGGGAAAATATCCTTCTCCAGATGGTGATACATGGATTCGGCATCTTTAAGATCCATCTTTTCAGATTGTTGGATGAGGGGATAGACAAAATAGGCCTGTCTCCCGTTTTTAAGTTCATTGCGGACAAATTCGTATACTTTCTGTTCATTGCCGATACGGGCCAGATGAGTTTCAATTACCTTCCGGCCGGCGGGCATCGTTTTTATAGTAGACACATCGAGATCTCCGAAAGCAGTCAGTGCCAGAGTTCTCGGTATGGGAGTGGCCGTCATAAGCAGCAGATCGGGATGTGATCCTTTGGAGAGAAGAGCCACTCTTTGTTTGACCCCGAAACGGTGCTGCTCATCGACAATGGCAAGAGCCAGGTCCTTGAACGCCACATCTTCGGTAAAAAGAGCATGAGTTCCTACAATCAGATCAATATTTCCTGTTTTCAGTTCCTCCAGCAGATGCTTTCTGTTTTCCGCGTTTATATTTCCTGTGAGAAAGGCTATGCGTACACCCAGGTCAGAGAGCAGTTTGGCTCCGTTTTCCGCATGCTGTCTGGCCAGAAGTTCGGTCGGGGCCATAAAAGCGGCCTGCCGGCCTATTTCAATGACCGGGAGAGCAGCCATAAAAGCCACTAAGGTTTTCCCCGATCCCACATCTCCCTGTAGAAGACGACACATAGCGTAGGAGGATTCCATATCCTTTCTGATTTCTTCCAGGACTTTATCCTGGTCTACGGTCAGTTCAAAGGGAAGTTTTTCTCTCAACATGGTCTGCAGTCGGGTTGGTATAGATCGCCTTTCCCTTTCAAAGGAATGCTGTTTCAGCGATCTACGGCCGATTACCAGCTGAAGGTGAAAGAATTCTTCATAGATGAGTAAGTCTCGCGCCTTTTTCATATGCTCTTCCGACTGGGGGAAGTGGATCTCTTTCAAGGCTTCTTCTTTGGAAATAAAGTGGTATTTTTCATAGAGCGGTATGTTCAGTTCATCGTTGATGGAAATAGCATATTCCCTCAAAGCCTGGGATAGGGCTTTTCTCAGATTTTTCTGAGTTAGTGAGCCGGCCAGATGATAGACGGGAAGTATTTTTCCAAAAACACGACTCGGCTCATCTGTCACAGGTTCGAAATCAAAAGAGCTGCTCTGAAGTTCTCCGAATTTAAACTGGAACTGACCATAGAGATAAATCTCCATTCCTACCGGCAGTTTGTCTTTTAAAAAATTGCGGCCGAAACAGAGTAGGACAGCTGAGTCTGTATCATCCTGTATAGTCACTTTCAGCGCTTTTTTAGCTCCCCAGCCAAAGAATTCATGACCGGTGATAAGAGCTTTTGTATTGACAGTCATATCCTTCCTGCCATAGACGAGAGGAACACTGTTCATTCTGTCTTCATAACGGAACGGGTAGTGGAGAAGCAGATCGGAAACCGAGTAGATTTCCAAAGATGCCAGAGCCTTTACAGCAGCGTCACCAATTCCCTTCAGTCGTGAGACCGGTTGTTTTAGTTCCCGTACAAACATCAGCCGCTTTTAACTTCTTAAATGTTATTGAGGAACATCATCAGGTAAGCGATGGCATAATAGAGACCCATCCGCACCACGAAGAGAATCACTGCGCAAATGATAAGCGCTGTTTTAAAGGGAACCGGTTTTGAAGTAAAAATCCCCAGGATTTTGGCCATAACTCTGTTGAGAATATTGTCGACAATGAACCATATCTGGTGGCTTTTCCTGCTGATAAATGTGGAAATCAGTCTAACCACCATCATAATAACGAGTATATCGAATATGAAGGAAGCAAAAGACCACAAGGCCATTATTATATATGAGAGAAGCATAAGGGCTGTAAAACGTCCTTCCCTGGCAATTGTGCTGGTCATCTGTACAAAGAGACCTATAACCATCATGGCTACAATAGGTGAAAAATCGAAGGTTCCCGCCCGGAGCCAGGTAATCCTTCTAAAAATATCCAGATAGGGATCTACAACAGATGTGAGCATCTGTACGGCCCTGGACTGGGTGCTGCCCCTAAACCAGGTAAGAAAAATTCTTATAACTATTAAAATCATATATACTGATAGTAATGCTGATATCACATTCATGACTGTACTTAACATATTCACTTTTAAAACTCCTGCCTTTTTTATTCCACCCAGGCATCTTCAACGCCTGGATATTCTTTCATCTCTTTTAATATTGTATCAGAAGAATCTACAGTCAACTGACTTGAAACTTTGATTATAGCATGACCTTCCGGTCTGTCCATATGGATAAAGAGGGGACTCTGGCCATCGCGATCCTGGATAAAAGCTCTCAGCTCGATAAGTTCCTCCTCATCAAAATCCCTGTCTGTAAATTTTATGTGTACTTCGCTCACTTTTATCTCCTTCAGCTCTTCCGGGCCGGATATTTCTTCTACTTTGAGTTTAGGGTCTCCCCTGTTTAATTCTATTGTACCTGTTACTCCCAACACAGCATCCTCCTCAAGAAGATATCCGTAGGCCTCAAAAGTCTTGCTGAATAAAGTCAGTTCTATGGATCCGTTAAAATCCTCGAGAACAGCAAAAGCCATTCTTGATCCTTTTCTGGTGATTATGGATTTGACATTTTTTACCATTCCTACAATAGTGTATTTTTTGTCTGGGGAGCATTTTGAGGCATTGGCCAGATTCAGATTCGTGCTGTTTTCCCATGCTTTTCTGAAGGCATCCATAGGATGGCCCGAGAAGTAGAACCCTATATTGTCTTTTTCCATCTGTAGTAGTTCTTTCTGATTAAATTCCTCGAGTGGTTCCAGGACGATATCGGGAAAAACTTCTTCTTCACAGTCGTCGAAAAGAGAGGTCTGTCCATATTTGGAACTCTCCTTTTTTTTGATCACGATCTCCAGCATATAATCGAGATTTTCCAGAAGTGTTTTTCTGTTGTGTTCTTCGCAATTGGTGAAAAGCCCCGACTGAATCATAATTTCAAGAACCCGTTTATTGATGCTCCGGAGTTCGACTCTTTCCAGGAAATCGATAAATGAAGTATAGGGACCACCTTCTTCTCTGCAGCGGATAATTTCATCTACAGCCGCGGCGCCCATCCCCTTTATACCGATCAGGCCATAGAATATTTTTTCATCTTCCACATTAAAGTTTTTATCTGATTTATTTATATCCGGGGGATTTATTTCTATTCCCATACTTTCCGTTTCCGAGAGGTAATCGGCAAAGGTTGTGGGATTGTTTATTTCATTTGTCAGGTTGGCGGCCATAAATTCGGCGGGGTAATTCGCCTTGCAGTAAGCTGTCTTGTAGGCCACTACCGAATAGGCTGCGGCATGAGATTTGTTAAATCCGTATCCCGCAAATGGCTCTAGCATGTCAAAAATTCCCGAAGCATGGTCTTCTTTATGACCGAGTTTCTTTGCTCCGGCAATAAACTCGATCTTCAATTTTTCCATGTCCTTGACTTTTTTCTTACCCATGGCACGGCGTAAAATATCGGCTTTTCCGAGAGAGAATCCTCCTATAATCTGGGCTACTTTCATGACCTGTTCCTGGTAGACAATAACACCATAAGTGGGAGTAAGAAGTTCCCGCAATGTAGGGTCGGGGAATTTTATCGATGAGGGATTCTTTTTCCCTTCAATGTACTGGGGAATAAACTGCATCGGCCCGGGCCTGTAAAGGGCATTCAGGGCTATCAGATCTTCTATATTTCCCGGTTTGGCTCTTTTTAATATATCCTGCATACCGGAACTTTCAAACTGGAAAATCGCTGTACTTTTTCCTTCACTGAGCATGCGGAATGTCGCCTTATCATCTTCGGGTACACTGTTCACGTCAAAATCGGGAACTCTCTTTTTCACTAGTTTTTCTGTGTTGGCTAAAAGTGTGAGTGTTTTCAATCCCAGGAAGTCCATTTTTACCAGACCGCAGTCTTCAATGATATCCATGGTGTATTCCGAAGATATGGCTCCTGTTTTCTGATCTTTATAAAGAGGAACATAATCGGTCAGTTTCGTCTTTCCGATTACCATACCGCAGGCATGGGTAGAAACATGACGGTTCATTCCCTCAAGAATGGCTGCCGTATCAAAAAGTTCTTTGTATATTCCGCCTCTATCGTAGAATTTTTGAAGCTCCGGTTCCACTTCAAGAGCAACCATGGTATTGATTTTTCTACCATCGGGAGTTTTCCCTTCGGGAATCAGTTTGGATATGGCATTAGATTCGGCAAAGGGGATATCCAGCACACGTGCAACATCTTTTAAAACAGCCTTGGTTTTTAATGTTCCGAAAGTACATATTCCCGCAACCTGATCGTGGCCGTATTTTCTTGTGACATAATCGATAACATCCTGTCTGTGTTCAAAGCAGAAATCAATATCGAAGTCGGGCATAGATACACGTTCAGGATTGAGAAATCTCTCAAAGAGCAGGCCGTATTTCAGGGGGTCTATATCTGTGATTGCCATGGCATAGGCTATAATAGAACCGGCTCCTGACCCCCGTCCCGGTCCAACCGGTATATTGTGTCCTCTGGCCCAGTCAATAAAATCCCATACAATCAGGAAATAACCGGTAAAACCCATACCGAGGAGAATACCCAGCTCGTATTCAACACGTTCTTTAATCTCTTCTGTTATGACAGGATATCTTTTTTTTATCCCTTCCCATGTCAGATATTTTAAATATTCATCGGGATTTTCAAATTCATCGGGAATTACATAATCGGGAAGTATACCTCCCGGTTGAGGAATTGTCAGATCACACTTTTCCGCCAGTTTTACTGTATTTTCGAGAGCCTCAGGCATATGGGAAAAAAGTTCGGCCATCTCATCCTGACTTTTGAAATAGAGTTCCGGGTTGTCCATCT
>JAEINM010000330.1 GCA_016342385.1 Spirochaetaceae bacterium
CTATAGGGCGCCTCTACGGGGTGTATCTACATGAGTGACTGCATCCTTCATCAAAAGTATATCAAAAAGGCGCTCCGGAAGAATCTCTTTCCCGATAATTTTACAGTTAGCCGCTACAGTTTCTCTCCCTATATGGCTTGTGGTCATGGTTGTGCTTATTGTGACGGACGGGCAGAGAAATATTACGTTGTAGGTGATTTTGACCGGGATATCGTTGTTAGGAAAAATATCGAGAATGTACTTCTGAAAGAGTTGTCCAATCTCAGAGAAAAGGGGCCGGTTACTATTAGTTCCGGAGTCACCGATGCCTACCAGCCGGCTGAAGAGCAGACGGAATTGACCAGGAAGTGTCTGGAGGTCCTCTCTTATTTTGACCTGCCGGTCAATCTGCTTACAAAATCGGATTTGATTGAGAGGGATCTGGATATACTCTCTAAGATTGCTCTCTCCAATAATGTCTCAGTTTTCATCTCTCTGGTTCATCTCGATGACCGAATCCGGAAGATTTTTGAACCCTATGCCGCTTCTGTTGAAAGTAGGTTAAAATTAATCGGGAAACTAAAAAATGCCGGTTGTTCCGTAGGAATTCTGGCTATGCCCTTTCTCCCCTTTATCGGAGATTCAGAGAGTCATGTGAGAACACTATTTACATCTGCCCTTAAAGAGGGGGCAGATTTTATTATGCCCGGTTACCTGACACTTCGCCCCGGTCGCCAGAAAGATTATTATCTTACCAGAATAAAAGAATATTTCCCTCAATACTTAGATGATTATAGGCAGATGTACAGCAATAACCTCCAATCGGGGAATCCCATAAAAAAATATCGTGATGATTTCACTCAACTCTCAGGAGAGATCGTTGAGTCTATGAAATTCGATACAATGGTTCCCCATCGTGTATACGGGAATTCTCTTCACAGCAGTGATGAACTCTTTGTTCTGTTGTGTCAGCTAAAAGAGAATTATGACAGAAAGGGAATAGAGACGACCAGATTATCCCGCAGTATTCATTCCTATGCAAAATACATAGAAAAAGTGAAGAAGGAGCTTGGCCGTGACATTGCACGAAATACGGAATTTCTGGATAAACTGATTCCCGATTTATGCCGCACGGGAAAAATTAATACTATTCTAAAGAATGAGAAGCTCTCATTTTTTATCAGCAAGATATTTCTGGAAAACAAAACCTTTGATTTTAAAACAATGAATCTGGTTTAAAATCTATAGAATTCCCCTTCCAAGCCCCTAAATCCTCTGGAAGGGAGTCATATTCTTTATTGAAAAATCGATAGACAGATTCAGAATCAGCCTGTACAATCATTTTAATAATGTTACTACGAGGAGAAACAATCTATGGCTGATTATTTTAAAACTATTCCCAATGATGAAGGCTTTTTCGGAGATTACGGCGGTAGTTATATTCCCCCTGAATTACAGGAAGAGATGAATAGAATTACAGATGCCTATTATTCCATAAGTAAATCCCATCAGTTCATCTCTGAATTGAGAAGTATACGAAAGCATTTTCAGGGACGTCCCACACCTGTATATTTTGCCAAGACCCTATCCGATGAATACGGAGGTCGTATCTATTTGAAGAGAGAAGATCTCAATCACACAGGTGCCCATAAATTGAACCATTGTATGGGTGAAGCTCTATTGGCTAAGTATATGGGTAAGAAGAAACTCATAGCAGAAACCGGTGCAGGTCAGCATGGTGTGGCACTGGCCACAGCCGCAGCCTATTTCGGATTGGAATGTGAGATTCATATGGGAGAAGTGGATATAGCCAAAGAGCATCCTAACGTTGTGAGAATGGAAATCCTCGGGGCGAAAGTTGTTCCTGTTTCTCATGGTTTAAAAACTTTGAAAGAAGCTGTTGATTCAGCTTTTCAGGCTTATCTGAAGGATCCCGTTACAGCCATCTATTGTATTGGTTCCGTTGTGGGTCCTCATCCCTTTCCTATGATGGTGAGAGATTTTCAGAGAGTTGTCGGTATTGAAGCAAGAGAGCAGTTTCACGACATGACAGGTGAGTTACCCGATAACCTCGTAGCCTGTGTCGGTGGGGGAAGTAACGCTATGGGATTATTCTCCGGTTTTATTGAAGAGCCCGGTGTGTCTATATATGGGATTGAGCCATTGGGACGATCCTTTAAACCGGGAGACCATGCGGCCACTATGACTTATGGAAAACCAGGAGTCATTCATGGATTTAAATGTTATTTACTGCAGGATGAAAAGGGCGAACCGGCTCCGGTTTATTCTATTGCCAGCGGTCTTGATTATCCCGGAGTCGGTCCGGAACATTCCATGCTGAAAGATCAGAACAGAGTGATATATGATTCAATTGGTGATGAAGAATGTCTTGATGCTTTTTTTGCATTAAGTAAAAAAGAGGGTATAATACCGGCTCTCGAAAGTGCCCATGCTGTAGCTTATGCCTTAAAGCTGGCTAAAGAGAAACCAAGACAGTCTATTCTGGTTAATCTCAGTGGAAGAGGTGATAAGGATATAGATTTTGTAGTGGAAAATTACGGGATAAGATAAAGACCTCCACCGGCCCCTCCGAAGGAGGGGAGGAAGAGTCCGAGATCTTTCTTAACTTCTCCCCTTTAGGGAGACTGAGAGGGGTGAACGATTAGATTTACACTTCTTTTGCAACAGTTCATTTTTTTCATTTAAAACCGACATCAGTCTATCTGATACAAATCTCTCGTATATACTTTATCTTTTACATCATCCAGATCGTTATTCATTCTGTTTGTTACAATTATTTCAGATAGTTTTTTAAATTCCACTAGATCTCTAACAACTCTGGAATGATAAAACGTATCATCGGTATATGTCGGTTCAAAAACAATAACCTCAATCCCTTTGGCTTTAATCCGTTTCATAATTCCCTGAATCGATGAAGCGCGAAAGTTATCGGAATCAGTTTTCATAGTCAGCCTATATATGCCCACAACCGAAGGATTTTTCTCCCAAATCATTCTGGCTATATGATCTTTTCTGGTTGTATTGGCATCGACAATGGCTTTGACGATATTATTGGGTACATTTTCATAATTTGCTAATAGTTGTTTGGTATCTTTAGGTAAACAATATCCACCATAACCAAAAGAGGGATTATTGTAATGATTTCCAATCCGGGGATCCAATCCAACTCCATCGATAATTTCTTTCGTATTTAAATCGTGTACTTCTGCATAGGTATCCAGCTCATTAAAATAGGCAACCCTTAATGCTAAATAGGTATTAGAGAACAACTTGATAGCTTCAGCTTCGGTCGAATCTGTAAAAAGTACAGGGATATCTTCTTTAACAGCGCCAGTCTCTAAAAGAGAAGCAAATACCTTCGCTTCTTCTGATTTTGCTCCGACAACAATTCTGGAGGGATACAAGTTGTCATACAGAGCTTTGCCTTCCCTCAAAAACTCAGGAGAGAAAATAATGTTATCTATTTGAAATTTCTCTTTTAAACTTTTTGTATAGCCAACAGGAACAGTCGATTTTATTACCATAGAAGCAGTCGGATTATATTTTAATACATCTTGAATGACAGCTTCTACAGTACTGGTATCAAAATAATTTTCATCAGGATCATAATTGGTCGGTGTGGCAATTATGACAAAACTGGTACCTTTATATGCAGTCACTTTGTCAGTAGTCGCTTTTAAATTGAGTTCTTTAGTTATTAAATATTCCTCAATTTCTTTATCTTTAATGGGTGATTTTTTATTATTAATTAAATTGACTTTCTCTTCAACAATATCGAGTGCTACTACTTCATGATTCTGAGCTAGCAGAACAGCATTTGACAGTCCTACATAGCCGGTACCTGCAATAGTTATTTTCATACAACAAAACTCCTTTTATACGGAGGAATAAATAATTTAGTAATACACCGAATTTTAAAATAAATTTTAAAAGTGTCCTATTTCTCCAACAGAATGTAATAAATGGTTATTAGCCGGAAAGAAACATCAGTGCACAAACACTCAATATTACTCCCTTTTGCTTTAAACTAGCATTATCTATGTTAAAACATTACTATAAGAAATTATACTCTCCAGATCTAATACCAAACAGTTTTTTTTCGAACTTTCGTTACCTAAGGTTGAAAAGGTGAGTCAATTTACAAAAAATGATTGACCTGAATATTCTTACTCCTCTCTCTTTTTGTGTGAGGGGCTCGGTGTGAAGAAGTATCAGAACTTAGGTGTGATAATCAGAAAGGAAGGCCTTAAATAAATTCCATTGGCAGAATGGTTATAGAGCATCTCAATTTCAAAAGTGAAAATGGGCCATTTCTCCGGCTTCAACGATACCGCGGCGATACCACCGAAAAGAAGATCCTCTTCTCTGAAAGTATTTGTGGATAATGTGTCTACCTGAGTGTATACAAAATTCTTGTACGATACTTTTCCTCCTACCAGAAAGCTCACCACTTTTCTACTGAGAAACTCTCTGAAAACAGATGCTCCGATTTTGAATCCCTGTCCCTCTAATGTCCGGTCAAGGTCAGTCAGGTAATCTGAAGAGATATTCGTATAGCCATATGACCCCTCGAGCTGCAGAGACAAGGGAACATAATCAGTTTGTTTTATCACTATGATATTATAAAGGAAATTGAAATCCCACTCTTTACTGGGTTCCTCTTCTATTGAGCTGGATTCATAGTTCATCTGAAAGCCGATATCCATAATCCCATTAATGGAATAAGCAGCAGAACCTCCAAAGGTAGTAAATCCATCCTCTGTAATGACAGTATTAAACTGGAAGCAGGAGCCGTTGTACCCGTTCTCCAAATATCTGCTCTGGCTGTAGGCACTAAAAGATAGTGTGAATAGTAATAATAGGAAAAATATTTTTATCGTAGTCATAGATTTGACTTCATTGTGACATTTCATATTATAAATCTTATG
>JAEINM010000331.1 GCA_016342385.1 Spirochaetaceae bacterium
TCCCAGACCAAAAATAATAATACTGTTTTTTCCTAATTTGAAATAGTTCAGGCCTAATAGTCAACTTGTTGTTTTCTAATTTGGTCGATTTTTTGCTGAAACAATTCCCGACAAATATCCATTCTCTAAATAAATCAGCAATCCCTTTGGGGCTTCACCCTATGGTTTAGATATTTTCTCATCGAAAGTGGCTCAATTGAAACAAGCTGCCATGTGCCTATAATTTTATTCGATATATTTCTTCATTATTCTCTTTATTGGAGTAGTATTAACACCGTTTGAAAAAGCAATTGATAAATTCACTGCGGCAATATAATCAGGGTATATATCATGATTCTGGAAAGCGATTTCATCTTCATCATACTCAATACAACCATGTATCTTTAATTTAATTGGAGATGGTCCATTCTTATCAAAATATCCACCAGATATGACATACTCATCATCTTGTACTGATTTTGTAATCTTATAATGGGACCCCGTTTCTGTAGTCACAACAATCTGTATATTATCTATAAAGTCGTCCCTAGATATAGACTTAACGTATTCAATTCTTTTATTTTTAATAGAACTTTTTGATATATTTTCACTCTTGTTAGTATCAATTTTTCTATCCAAAGATTCTTTGCTTGTAATAAGCTCTTTCTTTTCATCAGCCACTTCAAGAATTGGCGTTACTATCGGTTCAACAGTTCTTTTTTCATCTACACTTTCAATCGCTTTCCATAAAGGTATTAGAAAAAACAAATGTAAAATAAATGTAATCGGACCTAAAAAATAAAGAATGTAAGTCAAATTAGTTGTAAAATCAGGTATTTTAAAAATTCCGAAATCACTCCCGGGGAGATATGGAGCCAGGAAAAAAATTATACTCATTATAAATGTGATATTGAATATAGTATGAGGTATGTCGTATTTCTTTACTAAGCTAATTTTATCCATAAGTCACCTTTTGTTACTACAGCTTTGTCTTTGATTGTATTTTAATGATTATATAATACCTAGAATCCTAAATTCAAAGAAAGTAAATTAAATTTGAAAAGACCCCCTCATGACCTTACTATACATAAACGTCCCGAGAAATATACTTTCAGTGTACCATACCGCGATATGACATAAAATTGCATACTTTTCAGTTGGTGTTCTATCACCATTTTCTACTTCCGCCGAAAGTACATAAAAAAAAGAAAAAGCCTGCTGCTTATTGAAATCTTGATCTAATAGATAATCTTTTTCATTTGAGCTGAAGCAGGGTTTCCAGATTAGCTTCCCATAAAGTAGCCAATATAGCATAATATGTTTATAATACGAACATTGGCTTAGCAACCGGCTTCCTCCTATAACAACCAGAAGCACTGGCCAAATTCCTTCTAGGAGATTTTTCTATGAATCGTGTTCCAATTCTCATTATTACTCTCTTACTTTCCACTTTTCTATTATTTATAAGCTGTGAGAGCCCAATAGACCCGGAGATAATTGATCCGGAAATACTGAGTCCCGGAGGAATTCCGGAAGCAAACCGGATTACTTATTTTGGAAATGGTGCTGATGGCGGAACTGTCCCGACAGATAATTCGAATTACAGTGAAGCAGATTCTGTTTTATTAGCCGATGCAGGAGATATGTCCAAAAGTGATTTCTCTTTTGTGGGCTGGGCTCTGACGTCAAACGGCTTAGGAGGCTCTTTTTATTCGGGCAGCTATATTTCAATGCCGGCTGAACCCCTTACTCTTTTTGCCCAGTGGTCTCAGGATCCTACTTACCATGTCACCTATAATGGGACTACATTTGACAGCGGAGCAGTGCCGGCAGACAACAACAACTATCTGGACGGTGGCATTGCTATTATTAGAGGTTCTGAAACATTAGCTAAGGTGCACTACACTTTCAGCAGCTGGAATACAGAAGAAAACGGTTCTGGAACAACCTTCAATACCAATGATACTCTAACAATTAGCAACAGGGATATTAGCCTCTACGCCCAATGGGCAGAAGATCCCAAATATAAAGTTATATACAATAAAAATTCCTCTACCAGTGGTGATGTTCCTACCGATGATTTAACATATTATGATGGTGAAGAGGCTACTGTTTTAGCTAATAGTGAAGGGTTGATGAAGTTATTTAACAGCTTTTTATGCTGGAATAGCAAAGCAGATGGTTCTGGTCAAGACTACTACTCCGGTGATAGAGTTATACTATCTTCAGAGGATTTTCACCTTTATGCAAAATGGAATGGCTTACCATCTCATCGCATATATTATCACGCAGATAATGCCGATTCCGGATCAGTTCCTGTAGACAATAGCGAATATTATAATGGTGACTCTATAACAATTCTCGAACATGGCGGATTAACTAAAGAATTATATGGATTTGATGGTTGGAATAGCGATGAAGATGGAAATGGTTTAACATACAGTAGTGGTTCTGTAATTGATATGGCAGATTCGGATATTCACCTATATGCTCAGTGGGTATTAGGAGAAGATACATTGGATGTCGGAAGTTTTGATATAAGAATGTTTTACTCTTCTGGCGGAACATTTGGTGCTGGTGTGAATAACAACAACTTCTATTTAGAGAATTATGACCCGATACCAGCTCTCCCAGATCAAACTGTATCACCATTCTGGATCGCTGAAACAGAAGTAACTTATGAGCAATGGAGCACTGTTTATACCTGGGCATCAAGCAATGGCTATCACTTCCAAAACGCTGGCAGGCAAGGTGGAGATACTAATCTGCAATCCAATGCCGCTGTGGGTACAGATAAAAACCCTGTTACCCGTATTAGCTGGCGAGATGCAATAGTTTTTTGTAATGCCATAACAGAATATTACAATAATGCAAACGGTACTAGTTTAAGCTGTGTGTATGAATATAATGGGGTTCCTATCAGAGATTCTAGGGATGATAATGGATCTCAGTGTGATAATGCAACAGAAAATAGCTCTGCGAAAGGCTTCAGGCTGCCATATAATATGGAATGGGAGTGTGCTGCCAGATATAATGAAGATGGGAACTGGACAGATGGCCGGTCATTGAGTGGAGGAGGTCCTGCCTATGGCGATAAGGCCGCTTGTCTTGAAGTTGCTGTATTTTCTCAATACGCGGATGATTCATCTACTGGTGTCAATTCAACAGCTTTCGTAAAGAGTAAACTAGCTAATGAATTAGGGTGTTTTGATATGAGCGGCAATGTCTCCGAGTGGTGTTTTGATGTAAGCCCTGTCTTTCCAGATAATGGTGAAGAAGGGTTCGCAAATAGAATCTATCGGGGTGGAAGCTGGGGAGAAAGAGTGACCGCTGCTGTTGTAGGTTATTACGATCAATCTCTCTGGTGGAGTGAGGAAACGACTAGCATTGGTGTTGGATATATTGTGAGGAGCACAATAGGCTTAAGACTTTTTAGAAATCCTTAGTTTTATATGTAACAATTTAAATAGTCTAAATCCAATAGAGTTAATTCTCTATTGGAATTATTTTTTTCTTGATAGCAAAATTAAAAACTCTATACATATAAATAAAGGGATATTATAATATATCCGGAACATTCCAGAAAGCTCACATTTCGTAGTGCCTTTGACCTTGTTCTCCACTACTCTAAATTTCCCTTTTTTTACCTTGCAAGCAGATCATGGAATTTCTCAACCCCATATCCTCTCTCCTCCAGCATAGAGAGCAATCCATCGTCACCCGCCAGATGGGCAGTGCCGACAAGGAAAAATTCTTTACCATCTGTTTCCATCATCTGCTCAATTGTAGTCATCCATCTTTTATTTCGATTAATGAGTATGCTCTCATAAAGATCGGGATATTCTTTCTTCAAATCCCCTATGAGCCATTCCTCCAGCAGATTTATATCTCCCCCTCTCCAGGAGAGCATAAGAGATTCCATGGTTGCGGGAAGTTGATCGAGATCTTCCCATGTCGAAAGAATAAATTCATCTTCATACCCCTCTCCCATTTTCTCGAGGAATTCAATCTGCTGCTCCACTGTTTCCAACAGGCCTATAGGTTTCTTATCCTCTATAGACCTCTTGAAAAAGTATTGGTCCACCCCTTCACTGTTGATTCCCATACGGGAAAGCTCCAGCCCGGTTATAATAATTCCAATAAAGCCCGCTTTAAATTGGATTAATGATGACAGGGGAATTCCATGCTTCCCGAAATACTTCTCCAGTTTATCGTATGTTTTTTTGCTCAGAATAGTTTTCAGATTGTTTCCATCTGAATAAGTGAGTCTTTCCATAATGAGAGCCTGGAATTCCTCTGTTTGGACCTCTGAAATATCAGTCTCGAAGACTATTCTGTCAGATAACTCATAGGCCTGTTCATACTCTACAGGCAGGGGATAATCGCTCTGTGAAAGAATGTGTATTGTTCCGCCCATATAGGACTCTCTTCCATCCTTTGAGATAGTCCAAACTGAAGACTCGGGGAATAGACCGCCGACCGAAAATATAATGTACAAGATGAATAGAAAATGTTTCAAAAAATAACTCCTCATTTTTTAGATACAGACCTTATGGGGAGAAACTTTCCATGGCAGAATAAACCGCTTCTCTGTAATTTCTAAAGATATTGTGTTCCCCTGCCGCTTCAATAATAAAGATGGTTTTTTTATAGGGAACAATAGCCGTTAAATACAAATAATCACGATTCCCCATAGACAGTCCCCATTCCACAGCGTATCCCCGAACTCCTGTGGCTGTTTCAAAGATCTTCCCATCATCTTTTTTCTGATATCCGCTTTCCTCCATATGACGGACAAAAGTAGCTGACCAGAATTCGAGTTCTTTTAAGGGATAATTCTTCCCCTTTCTGATCTGAAAGCGGACACCCTCCGGGCTGATTGCCCGGAAAAAGGACCGGTTGTCCACAAGAGCGAATCCCGATGGTCCTTCAAGATCATATCG
>JAEINM010000332.1 GCA_016342385.1 Spirochaetaceae bacterium
GCAGAGCCAGTACATAAAAACCGCCATCTGATCCAATCATTTGAACTAATCGATCTATTTTTTCACTCATCTTTTGCATATTATCATAAGGGATCAAATGTGTATGGCAAATATTTTATATGAACACTAAAAAAAGTATAAATATATGTCCCAATGAATATAAACAATAAGGATCCTCTATTCTTATCAATAAAACAAAGTGAGCAGTTTGCTTCTTCATCATAGAAGTACTTAAATTTTTCAGTTTATATACACAATTTAGAATAAAAAAAAGCCGATCTAACGATCAGCTTTAAGGCCGAGGGATTTTAAGTCCCTTGTGTCTACCAATTCCACCACTCCGGCATTGCTTGGATATATTACAATTCAACAATGAGTTGGTCAAGTCTGAAATAGTTATTTTTTTGCCTTTCAAAGTTGGCTCTGAAAAAGTATAATTTAGTAATGGAATTTAAAATTTATCCTCATACTGTAGATAGTCACACTCATATTCTTGAAATGGAGAAAAAAGGACTCAATGTTCAGGAGATTCTACAGAAATGTTTTGATCAGGGTATGAAATCAGCTCTTGATGCTGCTGTAGATGAACTGAACTTTGAAAAAAGACTGAATTACAAAAAGTTTTTTCCCGGCCTATTCTTTTCGGCAGGAGTACATCCTTCATCAACCAAAAATATGGAGCAGCAAATTTCTCTAGTTGAAAAGCAATTACAGAATGTTCATGTTATTGCTGTAGGTGAAACTGGACTGGATTTCCACTGGGATACAGTTCCCGCAGATAAACAGAAAGAGATGTTTATCTATCATATTGAGCTATCAAAGAAGTATAAACTCCCTCTTATTATACACAATAGACTGGCAGATAAAGAAATTCTGGAAATACTAAAAAATGAGAAAGCCGATAATGGAGTCATTCACTGTTTTTCATCAAATTATCATTTCGCTCAAAAATTCATAGATTTGGGATTTTATATCTCTTTTGCCGGTAATATCACTTATAAAAAATCCCAGGAGATCAGAGAAGCTGCAGCGAAAATCCCCTTTGACCGTATTCTTGTTGAGACTGATGCACCCTATTTATCTCCTCAAAAAATGAGAGGAAAAAATAACCATCCCGGAAATATATCATTTACAATTGATTGTATAGCAGATTTATTTAATAAAGGTGCTGATGAAACATCATTTCAGACATATAAAAATTATATGAATCTTTTTCAGGTTGATATCTGAAAATGAGGAAAGGATATAATGGACGATAAATATGAAAATTATATGATTGAAATTCCACTGGTTCCGGAAGTGGCAGCTAAAATCATGCAACTTAACGAAGATAGCGATTCTTTATCATCTCATAACCTCACTCAATTGATTTCTTTAGATCCCTATTTATCGGCAAGTGTATTAAAAATAGCCAATTCAGCCTTATATTCCAGAAGAAGTGAAATAAAAGAGCTCGATACAGCAGTCAATTTAATCGGATTCAAAAAAATAAAAACAATGACTCTTCTTCTCGCCGGAGCAAGCTTATTTCAAAAAAATAGCAACTCCTATTTTTACCAGCTTTTCTGGCAGCATTCCATCATTTCAGCCTTTATCTGTCGAGATATTGCCAATTTTATAAAAGCAGAAGAAAAGAGTGATGAGTATTTTACCGCCGCTCTTATACATAGAATTGGTGAAGTACCATTATATCTGTCCAACACTGAAAAATATCTTCAACTGATAGAAGTAAATAAAAATGGAGACTATATCCTCTCAAAATTAGAACTGGAAATGTTCGATGCCAACTCCTGTCAGATTGGAGGAGCCCTGCTCGAGTATTGGGGGTTTCCCGATTCACTTATTAAAGCCGCCCTGTACGCCGGTTGTGCAAATGATCAGACAGAAACCAATCTTCTCGTAGATGCGGTAACAATTAGTGATTATATTACAGTTCAAATTGGATTCGGTATACCTGAATATATAGAAGAACCGAAATTGCAGAATCTCCTGAAAGAAACAGGAGTAAAACAGGAACAATACGAGTATCTTATTTCAGAAATATATCTGGAAAAGTTAAAAAAATCATCCTTCTTTAAAGAATGCCAGAACACTCTCAATGTGCAGTTCATATCATCAGAGCATTAATTTCTCATTGGAAGATTTATAATGACTGTAGTTCCCAGATGTTCCTCACTTAAAACATTTACAGTACCTTCATGTGCTTCAATAATATTCTTTACTATAAGCATTCCTAGACCGGTCCCTCCAGCTTTTGAAAAAGAAGTAAAAGGATCAAAAATCTTATCGAGATTTTCTGGATTAATTCCATCACCATCATCTATCACTCGGATATGGTAGAAACTGTCATTACCGGTAATTTCAATTTTTATTGTTCCACCATCATATAGAGCTTTTCTTGAATTATCACAGAGATTGACTAAAACACGAAAAATTCTATCATAATCCAGTAAGACAGGACCACAATAATCAATTGAACTTTCAAGCTTAATAGTATTATTCAGAAGCTTTTTTTTAATATTTGAAAAGACTTCTTCAATAAGTTTATCCAGTTCAGTAATTGTCAGATTTAGTCGGATTTCCCCTCTTGAATAGTCGAGCATTTCACCAGCCAGTGAATTGAGAGACAGGGCTTCTTTTTGTATGGCACCGGCATAATTTTTCACTTTTTCAGGAGATATATTCTTTGTCAGCAATATATCTGAATAACCCTTAATTACAGAAACAGGATTTCTTATATCATGGAGTATCATAGAAGAAAATTGCCCGACAATAGACAGTCTTTCTTTTTTAACCAGCTCGTCCTGCATCTGAAGGATTTTTTTATTCGTTTTTTCAAGTTTTGAATTTTTATCCCGCAATTCACTGACGAAATTCTCATTGCTCATTCTTACGAGCATAGAAATGGATTTCATAAATTCAAAAGATAATTCGGGAAGCCTTTGCAAAAGACTGATAAAATCATCCCTGCCTATTCGATAAGAGATCATATCAGCTCCGGCTACGACTGTAGCACTTCTAGTCAATTCGTCGATGACTGCCATTTCTCCGACAATATTTCCACTCTTTTGAGTCGCTAATTTATCGCTGGTAGGACTCTTGAAATCCTTCCAGATTTCCACAAAACCTTCAATGAGGAGATAGACTGAATCAGCTTTATCTCCCTCGGAAAAAAGAATTTCATCTTTATGAAAAGGCGCATAAATACAGACTTTTGAAATAGCATCTATTTCCTCAATGGCAAGATTCTTAAACTGAGAGATAATTCGTAAATGATTAGTGATTTTTTCTGTATTCATAGTGATGGTAATTATAGGGCAAAAAAAAAGCCCTCACCAGAGGACTTTTTCCATATTCACATATTTTTACCAGGAATCGTTCATATCATCCAGATCTCTATTCTCTTCAGCAAAAAGATCTGTTACGGCTCTAAGATCATCAAAATAAATATAGTAATTACCATAAGTTTCATCTATATCACATTTGACGTTAAATCCTGTTATCATAATTCCCATTTTGTTATTGTAGTGATAATCACGTTGAATGATATTCGGAGGAATAGTAACAGTAACTTTTTTCCAGCCTGAAAAATTCAACTTACCCATATTGATAACAGCAGTATTACCAAAGTGATCATCAACCATTAACTCCAGAACATGATTTGTATTTCTACCAGCTACCCAGACAGAAACTGTTTTTGTAATTCCTTCAATAGGAACAGGTCTGACTGGTCTTATAGCAAATGAGGCTACACCTCTCCGGTAAAAAGAAACTTTTGAACCAAGTACAAATTTATCAGCTTCTTCAATTCCGTATACTTCTTCATCTTCTATTGGCTGTTTATCTAAAGGAGACCCTTCAAATCTTCTGACTGTTATAATACCTTCATCAGCGGGCATACTTCCATACCAGAAACCGGCATCTTCAAATTTGTTTACAGAGACCTCTTTGAGTTTCTGCTGAGCCGTTGTAACTCCGGTAAGAGACGGATCAGGATCACCTGCTGGAACTGTTGCCTGAGAAAATACGATTGTAGCTGTAATTAAAAACAGCAATGCTAACATTACATGCTTTTTCATTATTCTGTACCTCCTTCTGTTCCCCAAATCTCAGCTATTTTTTCTTCCGCTGATAATTCAAAACCATCATAAAATGATTCATGAAAATCTGTCAGTACTTTTAAGTTGTCCAGATATACATAAAAATTATCAACAGCTTCTTCAGGATGCGTCCGTATTACGATTTTTGTCAGACTAAGACCCTCATAATTGGGTTTATGAGATTGTGCCTGTTTTACATAATTCGGAATATCGATGTACATATTTCTCCATCCAGAGAAATTTATACTTCCGGAATAACGTCTTCCCTCAACGGCGGGAACCATTTCAAATCTATGAGTTATCCCGCGATAATCCATAAAATGTGCTTCAATTGAATAGTTGTAGTTTGAACCCCAAACCCAAAAATCAAACATTTTTATTCTGCCGGGTAGCGGAATCGGTTTTTCAACCCAGTCATCACCTTCACCCTGACCAGGAATTACTTCAATGGTGTTATATCCCTGTCGCAGGAATTTACCGTTTATACCGAAAGTCTGTAAAGACTCTCTGTTCTCCGGATTTTTTCCGAACAGGTCAATTGGCCATGTTTCAGGTGCATAAGCCATTCTCGGATAACCTTCCATCGAGAATTTACTTCCTCTCACCTGCCAGTAAACACTAGTTCCATCCTCATAAGTGATGTCGCCGGGGGCATCAAATGATTCGATTACTCGGGACTCTAACTTTAAAGTCCTTTCATCTCCGAATGCTGACCCAACGGGCAGAATTATCAGTAATATCAAACCTAAAATGAACAGGCTGCCTCGCTTCATCATCAACTCCTTTACTTATCATTCAAAATAATTATATT
>JAEINM010000333.1 GCA_016342385.1 Spirochaetaceae bacterium
TCTGTATTCTCACTTACTATCCTGAATAGAGAGCCCAGTTTAAAAGGTTTAGGTAGAAAACCATCAAAACCGGAATCAAAGATTTTTTTCTCATCATGCTTAAAAGCACTAGCTGTAAGAGCAAATACAACAATCTTCTTCCCTTGCGCTGTATCTTTTATCTGGCGAACTGACTCATAACCATCCATCACAGGCATTTTGATATCCATAAAAATAATTGCCGGATCGAATTCTTTCGTCCGTTCTATGGCTTCCAGGCCATTTTCAGCTTCCATGGTAATAAACCCGACATTTTCCAGCATGGTTTTAAGGATCAGCCGGTTATTGACTTTATCATCAACTATCAGAGCTTTTACTGCTTTTCCACCCTTAATGGATATAACCGTCCCGGGATTTTTTTCTTCTACCGGGGCCTCTTCTGAGATCTCAAGAGGGATTTCAAAGGAAAAAGTACTACCCCTACCGACTTCACTACTAATCTCAAGTTTTCCCTTCATCATTTCAATAAAACGGTTGGTTATGGCAAGGCCCAGACCTGTACCGCCTTCGTGATCCACATTGGATGACTGCATAAAAGGCTGAAGAATCTTTTCAATTTCCTCTTCGGGGATTCCCTTTCCTGTATCATTAATAGAAAAACGGACTGTACCATCTTCTCGTCCTACAAGGAGACTGACCCCCCCCTCATTGGTAAATTTAACAGCGTTCCCTATAAGATTGATCATAATCTGCCTGAGTTTTCCAAGATCACCTTTAACATATCTCGGGATTTCTCCGGCATACTCCACATACAAGCTTATTCCTCTTGTCTGGCATTTTAGAATGAACATCTCCTTCAAGTCTGTAATAAACTGATTCAGATCGAATATGGTATCACGCATTTCTGTTTTCCCTGATTCAATCTTAGAGATATCCAGTATATCATTTATCAGAGCCAGAAGATGTTCTCCACTTCTGGATATGGTATTAATCTTATCGAGCTGGCCTTGAGTCAGGTTTTTATCTGTACTGAGCAATTGGGTGAATCCCAGTACTGCATTGAGAGGGGTTCTCAATTCATGACTCATATTGGCCAGAAATTCACTTTTCATTCTATTGGCATTTTCTGCAGAATTTTTAGCCTTTTTAAGGTTTTCTTCAAATTCAATCTGTCCCCTTATATCTCTTATTATGGTGGTAAACAGAGTGCCGTGGTCCGTTTCACACTGACTGATATTGGATTCGAAATTAATTTTCTCTCCCCTCTTTGTAATACCCGTAAATCGTTTCAAGGGTGTTTCAAAATTACTGATGTATTCAATAAAAACCCCATTGTCTATTTGACATTGTTTCTTTATGGCTTCGGGGACATCAATGAGTGAAATCATCTGTTTTTCAAAGACCTCTTCCTTCTTATAGCCGAAGAACTTTTCTGCAGCAGGATTGAATACATGTATTTTCCCATCTTCATGAAAGGAAATAATGGGATCGGCAGCGTTATCAACAATTGTCTCCAGCTGCTCTTCCGATCGTTCAAGATTACGCTGCTGCGTTTCAATTAGTTTATTAATCTCTCCGTATATTTGAGTGAACTCGTCATTGTTGACTATATCAATTTGTTTACTGAATTGCGGTTCATCAGAATTCAAACCCTCAAGCTTCTCCTGTACGGTTTCCAGCGGGTTTTTTATCATATGTTTCAGTTGCCTTAAAAGATGCATGAAATAAAAGAAATAGATAAAAACCCTGACAAAAAAGACCTTCATGAATTCTTTTACAGGATCATTCTCCCTGCTCATATTTAAAAAGTCCCCTCCATCAAATAATGGCGGTTTTACTCCTCCTATCGCTTTGTCCGCTCCAAGAAGATATATGCTGGAAAAGTAGGAAAACATCTGAAATAACAGAAAAAGGACAATGACGAACATAGTCAGAAACAATTTCCGATAGTAGGATGAATATTTCTGCTCCAGAATAGTATCACCACTAAAAACCTTTGTTTTAACAGGAAATAATAGATTTTCCGTATTTAAATACATAAGTGTTCCCGTAAAAAGTCCCGTCGAGAGAGAGTCTAAGAAGTCCCAGAACAGGGACACACTATTAAACTCTGTATGTGTTTTTAGAATAGCTTCAATAGTAAAGCCCAGCAAAAAGCCAATAACACTGATGCTTAATATAAAAACTGGTAGATTATTAAACTTTTTTGCAGCGATCTTCTGCATTTTCTCACCGGGAGAATTTTTTTTAATACAGCGGCTGTTAAAGATCAGCACTGGTTTCAGATACAAATAAAGACAGAAATTCAATAAAAACAATAGGGACCAGATATAGGGTGCTGATGTGGGATCACGAAAAAGGTTCAGGCCATTATGAAAAGCCTGGTCCATATCGGGTCCTTCCATACTGGTAAACAGAATTATCGATGCGGGAAGAAAAAATGTCATTGTAAAGATTCTTCCCATAAGAAATTTTTTATTTTTATGTCTTTTCCGTCCCATTAAATCCTCTTTTTCCCCGTTCTGACATTATGGAGTTCTCCGATTGACTGATACTATTATTATATTAACAGCAAGTTATTAAAAAAAAAGATTATAATCCTTAAATAATTATTAATTCCGGGAAGTTGATATGCCAATAGAGTTTGGTAGAAAAGTAAAAAAATCAGTGTAACAGTAAAAAAACAACATTCAATCAATCAATCAATTGACAAAATGAGATAAGGGGTTGATACTTTTTTTACAATAAAAAAATATTTATAAACTGTAAGTCCCTATAAGGAATTACAACTATCGAGGTAAAAAATGAAAAAAATCTTATCAGCATTGCTCATTGCTATGGCTCTTTTTACAATTGTCAGCTGCGGTGGAGCAGAAAAATCTGTTGAATTAGAAGAAGAATCTTCAACTCCACTGACAGCAATAGTGGATGATGGCAAAATAGCCATAGACAATGCCTTTTATTATACCCATGTGAGCGGTCATAAAGATGAAACACAAAGACTGGCTTATATTCTATTCGAGTACGAGCAGCTCGAAACGGTAAAGTATCAGGTTGCCTATATTGCCTGTACCTGCCGTGGAGCGGAAGTGAACTACTATTCTGTTGCCTACATTGAATTGAGTAAAGAAGACGGGTCAATAGCCTATATCTCTTACGATCAGGACTCTTCCGGTCATTATACAGCGGGTATGTATGGCGACAGTACAGAAACATGGGATGGAACCCCCGCAAAAGAACTGTTTAAAAAATTCCGGGAAGAAAAACTTATGGGTGCCTCCCAGGAGTCTATCAACACCATGGCATCTATGCATGGAGATGTCGATACTTATTCCGGTGCGACTGTTACACCAAACAATGCTGTGAGAATGTTGAAGGAACTGTTTAAATATCACAATAAAAATTACATGAACTAGGAATATGAAGGGATCATCCTTTTCATTATGCAACCAAAGGAGAAAAAAATGAAAAAAATCTTATTAGTACTGCTGCTGGCAATGACTATTGCTTTTACAGGGTGCAGTTCAAAAGCGCTGACTTTAGAAGGGACAGAAGAGATAACCATGGCAAATATCGATGAATATCTCGCTTATGATGCCAGATTTGTCGATCTGAGAAACTTCTCAGATCAGTTAAGCGGAGGGTACATTGCCGGTTTCGAACTTATTCCCTTCTTCCAGTTTCTCGAAGGGAGAGCTCTTGTTCGAAACAATTCATGGGAATTTACCCCTGTTGATATAAATAATAAAGCGATTCTGGAAAACATCTTTGGAGATAAAGAAAGTGCTGTACTTCTTATGTGCGGATCAGGAACCCGTGCCGGATATGTCAAAGCCGCCCTGGAAGAGATCGGATACACAAAAGTTATCAATGCAGGTGGAATAAAAGACTATACCGGTGCAAATAAAATTCTCGGAGACGGGAAATTTAATGGATCCGCTGTACTTCCTGCCGAAGTGACCATGGCAAATATTGATAAACTGATGATCAGACCGGGAGCGAAATACGTAGACCTGAGAAATGTGACTGATAAATATGTCTCCGGATACATTGATGGATTTGAAAATATCTCTTTCTTCGAATATCTCGACAACAATGCTCTTGTTAGAAATAATAAATGGGAGTTCTCTGCAGCGGACATACAGTCTAAAGCAAAATTGATGAATATGTTTGGTGACAAAGAGAGAGAGATCTTCCTGATGTGCGGATCCGGAACCCGAGCCGGATATGTTAAAGCCGCTCTGGAAGAAATCGGATAC
The DNA here is from genome assembly GCA_016342385.1 of Spirochaetaceae bacterium. Lineage (GTDB taxonomy): Bacteria > Spirochaetota > Spirochaetia > DSM-2461 > DSM-2461 > Spirochaeta_F. The sequence goes on from JAEINM010000333.1 coordinate 4,239, forward strand.
AGTAAAGTGTATAATGCTGGTGGAATAAAAGATTATGCCGGTGATAGAAAAATTCTGGGTGATGCCGACTATACTGTTGTTGTAAAATAATAATAATTGCCATTATCAGATGAAAAAAAGAGGTTGAATTACAACCTCTTTTTTTTTATCTGAACCTCTTATGGAGAACTCTTTCTTCACCAAAGATGGGATCACTATAATCCTTAAGATCCCCGGCATCAACTTTCTTATCGTAGATGACCAGATCCTTTATCCAGGGGAATTTTTTCTGTTCTGTTTTCCCCTCCTTTTTAAGATAAAGGGAGGAGCTTCTGATATGAAGAAATACGGAACCATCGCGATATTCTTTCCCGTTCTTCTCATCTTTTAATAGGGAAATCATGGGAATATAGGAGTCGGGATAGGATACGACTTTACCGACAAATAAAGGTATGTTGTGCTTTCCTTTCTCGTAGAGATAAACTTTCTCATTTATGGCAAAGGGAGCCAGTACATTGAGAAATTCCTGCAGGAGCTCCGAATCAAATCGGGGCTGCCGGTGAAAACTCTCTCCATTGTAAATATACTCTCCTGAATGCTCGATCATATAATCAATAACATCGATCCTGCTGTAGGGAACTTTT
>JAEINM010000334.1 GCA_016342385.1 Spirochaetaceae bacterium
ACCTCCGGAAAAAAGAAGTGCCACATCGGGGATTCTTGTTTTTTGAGAGATGTGTTCAAAAAAAACAGGAAGATGCCCATCGCGGCCGAGAGCAAAGGAGATCCGGGTAGATGAATAGATTGTTGCATTTAAGGCGGAAGTACTGGCAAAAATAGCTGCTAGAGCAGCCAGAAGACCTCCAAAGGGAAATAATCGGCCGATGGCATCGGCAAAACCAGTTGCCCCCCTAATCTGAAACCACTGTGAAAGACTTCCATTACTGAGTCCTCCTCCGACTATTGAAGCAAAAGCAACCAGTAAATAGGTTGATATAACTATAATAACAGCATAAAAGATTCCCTTGGGAACATTCTTTTTAGCATCAATGACTTCTTCTGCCGTATGAGAAATCACTTCATACCCCTCGAATCCAATTAAACTGAATCCCATTACAACAAGAACTTTTCCCCAGCCCTCTGAGAGAAAAGGAGTGAAGTTGCTTATTTTATCGGGAGAGAGAATACTGACCATGATGCCCCCCAGTCCTATGAGAAGTAATACCAAAGTCTGACCGATAGCGATAAGGGCACCGGCTTTTCCTGTTTCTTTTGCACCCCGGTAGTTGATAAAAATAAAGAATATGGCCAGGAGGACAGCGACTAGCCGTTCATATGTCTGAAGATTTATTCCGCTATTTGAAAATAATGGGAAACCGGACAAAAAATGAAGAGTGTATTTAGCAAAGGTTATGGCATAAAGGCTACCGGCAACAGCATGACCGAACCATGAAATCCAGCCCGTCATAAAAGCCGTGAATCCTCCTGTACACTCCTGAACATAGCTATAGCCGCCCCCTGCTTTCGGAAGGGCTGATCCCAATTCGGCATATGTCATTACTGATAAAAAAGCGATTAATCCATTCAGGGCAAATGCGAGCAGTATTCCTCCGGGTCCCGCAATACCTATACCGATACCTGTGGCGACAAATACACCGGCTCCGATCATCATACCGACACCCATCATCGTAACCTGAAAAAGAGACATCTCCCGTGAAAGCTCAGACTTTATTGGAGTGTTCATTTTTCATCCTTATAGGGAGATTCATCGGCTTTCCCCTCATTAAGGCACCCCCGGATCTCATTGAGATGTTTTAGTTTTTCCCGGTCAATTATTTTAACGATTTTCAATGATTTTAGAAAGAGAATCCATGTTATCAGATAGGCAAGAATCAGTACGATAAAGGCAATAATATCCTTCGATGTCACATCCCCTCCTTACTGTTATAATAAGCAGGAGATCAGGCTTTTTCCAATAAAAAAGAGGCTGCATAGTAACACTATGCAGCCTACAAAATTATAAAGGAGTGACATTTAGACCATATTCCTGTTTGATCTTAAGATTTTTTTAAATATTTTTTTGTATCCAGAGATACTGCTGCAACTATAATTATACCCTTGATAATGTACTGAAAATACTGGTCCATTCCGATAAAAGTCATACCGTAACTAATAATCGTAAACATCAGTACACCGGCAATCGCTCCGGAGACCTTACCGATACCGCCACTGAAAGAGATTCCTCCGACAACACAGGCGGCAATGGCATCGAGTTCATAACCGGTACCTGTACCATTATTGGCACTACCGATTCGGGCCGCTTCGAGAAATCCACCTATTCCATACATAACACCGGCTAAAATATAAACGAGAAGAAATGTAGTCATAACATTTACACCGGAGACTTTTGCCGCTTCGGGATTTCCCCCGACAGCGTACATATTTTTACCAAAAGTAGTTTTATTCCACAAAACCCAGATAAAAAAACTGATAATAGCGGCAATTATCACAATATTGGGTATTCCCAATGTGGAACCGATAACAAGTTCAGTATACCGGTCATCAAAACCGCCAATGGGCTGCGGACCAGGTGCTCCTGAAGCAAAATAAATAGATAATATTCCATATAGTGTTATCATCATTCCCATTGTTGCCAGGAATGGATGAATTTTAAACTGCGCAACGACAAATCCATTGACAGCACTGAAAAAGGAACAGACCGCTATGGCAGCCAGAAGAGGAACAATTAAAGGCAGCTGATCCATATGGGGATAAAATCTGTTGGCATAATCAGGTCTCTGAAGAAGAGAACCGGAAATAACTGCGGCAAACCCAACCATTCTACCAAGAGAGAGGTCGGTACCCTGAAGAATAATGATTCCACCGACACCAAAGGCCAGTATTAGTCGGACTGATGACTGTGTGAGTATATTTTTAAATACCGCTAAGGATACAAATGATGGCTCACTGATTACGATAAAGAGAATAATAGAAAAAATAACTATATAAATAGCATTATTGACGATTAAATCTTTCCAGTTCTCTTTACTCTTCCCCATGAACTTTCTCTGAATAGTATTCTCTAAACTGATCATACTTCTGCCTCTCTATTATTATTCAAGTATTTTGTTGAAAGGTTAAAAATTTCCCTTTGAGTCGTTTCGTCTGTATTCACTGTCCCCGAGACATAGCCGTTACTCATAACCATTATTCTATTGGTAATTCCAAGAAGCTCGGGCATCTCCGACGAAACGACGATAATGGACTTACCAGTCTTTGCCAAATTAATAATCAACTGATATATCTCATATTTCGCCCCCACATCGATACCTCTTGTAGGTTCATCGAGAAGGAGAATATCAGGATTTGTCAGAAGCCAACGGCCGATAATGACTTTCTGCTGATTCCCGCCACTAAGAGATCGTATTTTTTCTCTTCTATTAGGGGTTTTGATTCTCATATTCTTAATTTGAATATCAGTATCCTCTTTCATTTTTTTATCATCGAGAAAACCTATTTTGTTTTTATAGGCCTGTATATTGGATATACAGGAGTTAAAGGTAATATCTGCAATGGGATATAAACCGGTTTCTCTTCTCTCTTCAGTCAATAAAGCAAATTTATTATTGATCGCTTTATGGGGGGTGGAATTATCGATTTTTTTTCCATCAATATAAATCTCTCCGGATTTAAGAGTACGCGCACCAAATATAGCTTCAAGCATTTCTGTCCGTCCGGCACCAACCAGTCCCGCAACACCGAGAATTTCCCCTCTTCTCAATTCAAAGTTAACATCATGTATAATCGGAGAATATCTAGTGGATAAGTTTTTTACCGACATGTGAACATCTGAAGGTTCATTGTCTTTCGGTGGAAATCTGTCATCGAGATCACGACCGACCATCATGTTTACAATCTTTTCCATAGTCAGATCTTTAATGTCTTCTGTTCCAATATAAGAACCATCCCGTAAAATGGTAACTTCATCGGAAACTTGAAATATTTCTTCCATTTTGTGTGAAATATAGACTATACCGACACCTTCATCTCTCAGTCTTCTCATAATGGCAAAAAGCATTTCAACTTCATGAGAAGTCAGTGATGATGTGGGCTCATCGAGAACAATTATCCTGGCATCATATGAAACTGCCTTGGCTATTTCCACCATCTGTCTCTGTGAAACCGATAGTTGATCAAGTCTTGTCTTCGGATCAAGATGGATATTCAGTCTTTTAAAAAGTGACATGGTATCGCCATGCATCTTTTTTTCATCCACAAAGAATCCCTTTGTGGGGTATCTTCCCAGCCAGATATTATCTGTAATAGTCCTCTTGGTGACCTGATTTAATTCCTGATGTACCATAGATACACCATTTTCCAGAGCATGTTTAGGATCGGTAAAGTTAAAAGGTTCACCTTTAAAGTAAAATGCCCCTTCATCCTGTTTATAAATACCAAAAAGGCATTTCATAAGAGTTGATTTACCTGCTCCGTTTTCTCCCATTAAAGAATGAATTGTTCCTGCTTTTATGTTCAGACAAACATTTTTAAGAACCTTAACACCGGAGAATGATTTGCATACATCTTTAATACTTAACAAATATTCTTCTTGCAAATGAAACACCTCTCTCATTTAATAATTACCCCCTCTCCTAAGGAGAGGGGATTAAGGGGTGAGGCCCAAATACCATTGCCCTATTCGGGGGTTGATCCCCCCCTCACTTAATCGGAAAAAAACCTTTAAAAGGCCCCCTCCCTTAATCCCTCCCCCAAAAGGGGAGAGTATATTGATTACTGAAAATCCTGGTAGTTTTCAGGAGTTACCGCTACATAAGGGACACGAACTGCTTTTGCTGCGGCCTGAAGAGTCCACGCTGTTCCTGCAGTGACCTCTTTACCCGTAGCGGCGTTGATTGCAAGGTCTATTGTTGCTCTAGACTGATTTACACCGTCATTTAGAACCGTACCGTCGAGCTCTCCATCGGCGATATGAGTCAGAGCCTGATCAAGAGCATCTACAGAATAGATAGGAAGTCTTACACCAGCTGCTTTCATGGCTGTAATCGCACCGAATCCCATTCCGTCATTGTTACAGATTACCAGCTCAATGTCCTTACCGAAGCTGGAAGTTAACCATGCGGCCATTTTATCATTACCATGTTGTGTCGACCAGTTGGGATCTGCTTCCAGAGCAAGCTGATCAACTTTGATTCCCGCGTCGAGAAATGCCTGAACAGAATACTTAGTTCTCGCCTCGGCGTCGGGATGTCCCGGTTCTCCTTTCAGTAAGACATACTGCACAGTTCCGTCTTCGTTTTTATCCCAGTCGGTATTCTTTTTCCAGTCCATGACCATCATATCACCCTGAATCATTCCTGATTCAGCCGAATCGGTTCCCACATACCAGACTTTATCATAAGAAGCCATTGCACCGGCTTCAGTCGCTTCTTTATTGAAAAGGATGAGAGGGATATCGGCTCTTTTTGCTTTATCGATAATATTCCGAGCTGCTGCCGGGTCAACGAGGTTAATGGCTAGAACATCA
>JAEINM010000335.1 GCA_016342385.1 Spirochaetaceae bacterium
TTTTCATTCTGAAGGGTCACCTCCATTCCCGTGAGTTTCATCACAATTTTTTCTGCCAGGCTATGAATGGTGTTTTCCGATGAACCCCTTTCAGAAAAAGCAAAAACTCTGGCCGTCTCCACATCGATGACGGAAATGGTCATCAGAACATCTTTTCCAAGATAAATGTATTCCCCTTTTATCAGCCAGTCCGCTCCCAGTATCCTGCCCACTTTTATAGCATTTTCACTGTCTTCCGATAGCCCCGAGAGGCGAAGGTTCTGTTCTTCCATCACGTTTTCAAGTTCGGAGCGATTCACAAGCTGGATGTATTCATTCTGTGACAGGTCGTAGAGTAGAAGACCTTTAATTATTCCTCCCAGATAATCGAGAGCGGGATCCATATTGATGTTTTGAAAATCCAGAAAGGCTGTTTTTACACCATCACTGACGGTTTGGGCCGGTATGGACAGAATCAATAACTGTACCAGTACCAGAGAGAGTATAATTCTTTTCATAGTTTTCCTATTTTAGTCATTGAGTTATTGTAAACTATAACAGATAGTCTTCAAGATTATTTTAGTACAAATTGCTATAAGAATGAAGTCCCATTCCTGTACCGGTTGCTGAGCGAAGTCGAAGTATTGTATAAATGAAAAATGAGCCGTAAAAAACTAATTCCCTTTCTAATATTCGCCATGATTCTCTGGGGTGGCAGCTGGACTTCTGGAAAGATGATTACCTTTGCCACACCGCCCGAGGCTGTCATTTTCTGGCGTTTTTTTCTTACAACCCTGTCGATATTGCCACTTGTGTTCTTTTTTAAAGCTTCTCTGAAGGTCAGTTTAAAAGAATTGTTACTCCTGGCTCTCGGTGGACTGATCATTTTCATTTATAATATTGGTTTTCTCTTCGGAGTAAAGAACGGTTTTGCCGGGGCCGGAGGGGTTATAGTTACCGGGTTGAATCCTGTTTTTACATTTCTTCTGACAATCATAATCGTCCGGGAAAAGGCATCACTGAAGCAGGGTTTTGTCCTTGTCATGGGGTTTTCCGGCGGACTGATCATGCTGAAAATCTGGAATGCCTCATGGACCCAGATTCTCGACGGAGGAAATCTCTTTTTCCTTATGGCATCAGTATCCTGGGCTTTTCTGACTATACTCAGTTCCAGAATACAGAAGAAAGTGCATTTTATTACATATAGTTTTTTTGTATATGGTTTCTGCTCCATCTACGGGTTATTTTTTTCATTGGCAAATGATGCCTTATTTCCCATTCCTTCGGAGATCCCTTTCTGGTTGAATATAACCTATCTGTCCATAGGAGCTACGACAATTGCAACCACAATCTATTTTCTCTGTACCAGGGAGCTGGGCAGCCGTCTGGCCAGTTCCTTCATTTTTACTGTTCCTGTCAGCGCCGTCTTCTTCAGCTGGCTGCTGCTGGGAGAGATCCCTCAATTAACGACTGTAGCAGGCGGTGCTCTGACCATTACATCTGTGTATTTGATCAACAGGGAGAAAGGTAGGAATAAGGGGTAAAGTTGATAATCTGGTTAGAGAATATTTACACTATGTAACGTTTTTGCATTATTATGTGTATATGAGAAATATTGTGTACATGGTAATCCTTTTCTTTGTTCTGGCCTCTTGCAATACGACTCCCCACAGGAGTCGATACATTTCTCCAGTCCGTGAAAATATGAATTTTAATGGACTGCAGTTCGGTGTCTGTCATGCCGGTTACTCCCGGTCTGATGAAGAATATGCCCTCCTGGATGAATTGGGGATTGAATGGATAAGAATTGACTTCCATTGGAATAAAATGGAGAAAAGCCAGGGCGAATGGGATTTTTCCCTATATGATGATTTTCTTGATAAGGCTGTTGGGGAAGGGAAAAAAGTTCTGGCCATTCTTGTTTACGATACACAGTGGCTTCATAGAGGAAAAGATAAAAGACGCAGAATTTCTCCCGAAGAGATGCCCCTGTTTCTCAATTATGTAAGAACTGTCGCAGAGCGGTATGGGTCTAGAGTCGGAGCCTTTGAAATCTGGAATGAACCCAATTCAAACCGGTTCTGGGCGGGCTCTGATAAAGATTTTTTGGAGTTAACCAGGCAGACTCTTCATCTGCTGAAAAAGGTCTGTCCCCAGACCCCCGTGGCGGTGGGGAGCCTTTTTTATAATCCCATAATTTTTGCGGGGAGCTATCTTCAGAAATTGATTCATTCCGGCGTTCTCGACGAAGCTGATGCCCTGTCTATACACCCCTATACATTATCACCTCATATACTGGAGAAAAGGATTCTCAATGTAAGGAAGCGCATGGCTACAGCAGGGTACTTCACACCACTATGGATAACAGAGGTGGGCTTTCCCACTGGCGGGACTTATCCCAATAGAATTCCACTGGAAAAACAGGGGAGAACCGTCGCTCAGACTTTGACCCGGCTGGGAGCCGGCGGAGTAGAACTGATAACCTGGTATAATTTCTCTGATGAACTCAATGAGGGAGAAGTTGAACCGGGGATGTCTTCGGAGGATTTCTTTGGTATAATCAGACCGGATTATTCGTTAAAACCCGGAGCCTATCCTTTTTCTGTACTGGCTAAGGAACTGAAGGGAACACTCTTTATTCCCGATTCATTCCCCTTTAAGGGCACGGGATTGTCTTCTTTATATGAGGCGCAATTTCTCTCTAATGATGGGGTCAGGAAAATCGTATTGTGGTCTACCGGGAATGAAGTTACTCTTGATTTGTCGCCAGGGGATAAAAATATCACAATCATAGACCTTATGACAGGTGGTCAGCTTGAACCGGATAGAGAGGGAATTCTCTCTGTGACAAAAGATCCGGTTCTGATGATTATTCCTTAAGGGGTTACAACCCTTTTTCAGGTTTTGGGATCCCAGATTATCGGCTCTACTTTAAAATCCTTCATGAATCTTCTGGCCATCATAAAGTAGAAGTCCGCCAACCTGTTCAGAAAATTCCCAATCTCAGGCTCTACTTTTTCCTGAAGACTCAATTCCACATAAAGTCGTTCTGCTCTTCGGCAGACCGTACGGCAAACATGGGCTAATCCCACACGCTGATCTCCACCGGGAATAATAAAATGTTGTAGCGGTTCCAGCCCTTTTTCCATATAATCGATCTCATTTTCCAGGAATGTTGTATGTTCTGCCTTTACTTCAGGGATTTTAAACTTTTCGCTTTTCTCCTCCAGAGCCAGATTGGAACCTATGGTAAAAAGGAGATTTTGAATTTTTGTTAAAACTTCTCTAGAATGCGGGGCTATTTCCATGCTGTTCAGATATCCGGTAAAAGAATTTAATTCATCTATTGTGCCGTATGTGTTTAACCGAAGATCCGACTTTGAAATCCGTTTGCCGCTGATAAGAGATGTTGTGCCTTTGTCTCCGGTTTTTGTGTATATTTTCATTAATAGTATTATAGTGAAAAAACCTTCCCATAGGGGAAAATTCAATAGGAAACTGCAAATAAATCAGAATCCTACAGACAGTCCTGATACGATACGGTCCTTTCCGGTATTCTTGGCTTTGTAGAGAAGTGTATCAGTTTTCTCGATAAACTCGTTAATGGACTCATCTTCCAGTGAATATACACCACCGCTGAGTGTGGTTTTAAGATTTTCATTGTTCCAGACCAGTTTTTTTACGGTTGATCGTATTTTTTCTGCCACTTTTAATGCTGATGACAGATCTGTGTTGGGGAGTATGATTATAAATTCCTCTCCCCCATAGCGACCTGCCACATCTTCTTCTCTGATAAGTTCCTTTATCGAAGCAGATATTTTCTGCAGAACCAGATCGCCGAATTTATGGCCATAGGTATCATTGATCTCTTTAAAATTGTCCAGGTCAATCATTATCAGGGATAGTTTATGTTTATGCCTTTTGGAATTGCTGATTTCCTCAGATAGTCTTTCGTGCATATAGCTGTGATTATAAAGCCTGGTCAGTCCATCCATCAGAGCCATCTCTTTAAGACGGTCTTTGTTGTGTTTTAGTTCCAGGTGATTTCGTATTCTGGCGAGCAGCTCGGAACCATTGAAAGGTTTCGTCACATAATCTATGGCACCGCAATTAAATCCTTTAATTTTTTCTTCAGGCAGGCTATTACCCGTTAAGAAAATAATCGGAATTTCTTTAGTTTCATAAGATTCTTTGAGTTTGTTGCAGAGTTCGTAACCATTTATTCCCGGCATATTGATATCCAGTAGAATGAGATCTATAGACTTCAGGTTTTTGTAATTTAAAACCTGTTTGCCGCTACTGGCTATTTCAACATGATAGTTTTCTTCTGACAGGATGCAGTACATAAGTTGACTTATTTCATAATCATCATCAACGACCAGGATGGAAGACCTGGCATTTTTGTCAATCATTACCAACTCCATTATTGTTCTCTATGTAATTCGGATAGAATAACTGACAATATATTACTATATTCCTTTACATTAGGGGTTTTTTTTCATAAAAAAAAGCAGAGATCTCTCTCTGCTTTTCTGTATAAGTCTTTTTTTATACAATTTCAAGTAGAAACTGGTCCGACTGAACCTGATCTCCCTGAGTAATCGAAATATTCTGTACAGTTCCGGAAGCCGTCGCTATAACCGGAGTTTCCATCTTCATGGCCTCGACAACCACCAGTTCATCACCCTCTTCCACCTGGTCACCATCGCTGACAGGTATCCTCAGAACAAGTCCGGGCATGGGAGCTTTTACGGCCTTTCCGGAACCGGCTTCAGATGCTGAAGCGGCAGTTTCAGATTCAATTATTCCCTCGGAAACCCCTATGTCATAGGCTTTCCCGTT
>JAEINM010000336.1 GCA_016342385.1 Spirochaetaceae bacterium
GCTCTTATATTGAGATTGATCCAAATATTTCAGGCTGATCAATATTTATGGGTAATAGTATGCTCCCAGAGGGAGAGAGAGGAAGAAACAATATGCAAACAGCTTCCCATACCCGATCTTGGCTTCCGGCGAAAGTTACAGCAAATTGAGTTTCTTTTTTACCGTGGTTGTCGGTGCGGACGTCCCTGTCCTTCCCTCGTTGAATCAAATTCGTTGCCTCCAGCTGACCGCCTTTTAACCAGACGCAGGTGAACAGAATATAGCATTATCGGAAGCTCGAATTTGAATCAAGATATTAGCATCTTTTTTCGAATATCCTGCCTTAAAAACCGTTGCTTACTATAATGTCCTATTCTGATCTTGGCGAAGCCATTGCCTGCCTGAATTTGAACAATGCAAAATCAAAAGATGTCGCGGAACCAGACAGAGTCCGATTTCTCGAACTCTGCAGGCTAACTAGTTTCATTTTTTTTATTTGTTATCTTTTTAAAAAAGGATATACATTTTTTAATATCTTCAAGATCTAAAAGAAAGAATAATCCTAAATAAAAACCATATAGTAAAATTCCCCAAAAAGGATTACCCATCTCATCAAAATATCTAAGAACTTGTTGATATTTCAGTACAAAAAGAATAGCTAATAAAACTAATTTTATAGAATATACTTTTCGTTTATGTTTGCGTAAATTCTCATTTTTAAATATGTATGTATTTATAGGCAGAAAAACTGCTATAGAGATTACGATTCCCAACACGATAAAGAATAACTTCATTATAATCTCCTTTTTATTATTCGAACCAACGATAGCTTGGTCCGATTCTGTCTACCGTAGAACCAGAATTAATAACTTCATTATTCTCTCCACGTAAGTGGGAAAAAGAATTTGTAATTTTTGTACTCGTAGAATCAGGAAACTGTTTTGTAGTTATTTCTTGTGTCTCTATAATAGTGTCACCCTCATAAACATTTTTAGTATAATCTGTAGTACCTATATCAACCCCAGCAAGTACGGTTCCTACTGGTACTTTTGTAATCAAATCCATTATAACACATGGGGCATATTTCAAGATGGCAGAACCTCTGTTAATGGCATTAGCATACTGTCCACCTTCTAATGTCTCTTTTATTTGGGTTTCTGTTGTGGTTGTTGTCGTTGTAGTGGGAATCCCATCTTCATCTATACCAGTAACTGTTGAAGTTGTTGTTGTTTCTATTGTAGCATCAGTTTCTACAGGATCAGGCGTTTCAGTTGTTGAAGATTCCACCTCTTCGATGATTTTTTTATCCTCCAACCCAGTAGGATCCACAAAGCTCAGCGGATTATTATTACAATAAACATACCAATTTGTGCCGCCCTGAATCAGATCAACTGTAGCAAATCTCATAAGGCATTATACAGGCTCAAACTCATTAAATCTATTTATAAATTAAAAGAGGCTGATCCGGAAGGATCAGCCTCGTGTATTCTGATATTTTTCTACAGATCTTTCAATCCTCACCGTGTTTCTCGGCAAACTGTTTAAGTATCTCTTTTTCCTTTAAGCCCAGTTTCTTGGGAATCTGAACCTGAAGCTTCACATACATGTCACCGCGTCTGCCGTTGCCATGAATAAAGGGTACACCTTCGTTCTTGATACGCAGCAGTTTCCCGTTATCTGTACCAGCAGCAATCTTCAGCTTGATCTTTTTGTTATCAAGAGTTTTAACAACAATTTCCGATCCAAGTGCCAACTGAGTTATGGAAACGGGAATAACACAGTAAAGATCATTGCCACTTCTTTCGAAATGTTCATGCTCCCTTATATGTATATACACATAGAGGTCGCCAGCTGGGCCCCCCTGAGCTCCGGCATCACCCTGTCCGCCGAGACGGATCTTTTTTCCGGGAGCTATACCCTCAGGTACTTTGACCTTGATTTTCACGGTTTCTCTGGCCAGCCCTTTACCTCTGCAGCTGGGACAGGGATTTTCTATAATAGTCCCTTCACCACTACAGGTGGGACAGGGTTGAGCAATAGAGAAAAAACCGGACGATCGTCTCACCTGTCCGGCACCACCACAGGTACCACATGTCTTTTTCCCTGAACCGTCTTTTGCCCCGCTTCCCCCACAAGTTTTACAGTGAGCATGATGAGCAAACTCTATTTCCCGCTCTGTACCGAATACAGCAGAATGAAAATCAATCTCCATATCATACCGGAGATCGGAACCTCTGGCCGGTCCCCGCCTTCCTCCGCGACGGCCACCGCCACCACCGAAAAAAGAATCAAATATAGAGGAAAAGTCTCCTCCGAAAAGATCTTCAAATCCGGAAAAGGCGGAAGCATTAAAGCTCGGACCGCCCATTCCTTCAACTCCGGCAAATCCATACTGGTCATAAGCCTGTTTTTTACTCGGGTCGGATAAGACTTCATAAGATTCTGTCGCTTCTTTGAATTTTACTTCAGCTTCAGAATTATCCTGATTTTTATCCGGATGATATTTAACTGCCAGTTTCCTGTAGGCTTTTTTTATCTCATCTTGTGAAGCACTTTTATCGACTCCGAGAACTTCATAATAATCGCGTTTTGCCACTGTTAATTGTTACCTTTAGTCCACAACTTCAAAGTCTGCATCTTCTGCATTTTCATCGGATTTTTTATTATCCTGAGAATCTCCGCCGGTCTGTTCACCACCGCCGTCTCCCGGGGCTCCCTGAGCACCGGCTTCTGCAGCCTGAGCTTTATACATCTCTTCAGCCAGTTTATGTGAAGCCTGTCCCAACTCTTCAGTTTTGCTTTTGATCTGCTCTATATCTCCGGACTCCAGAGCTTTTTTAAGCTCCTCTTTAGCCGCTTCAATTTTACTTCTGTCTTCTTCAGAGACTTTGTCTCCAAAATCCTTTAGAGACTTATCGGTAGAATAGATAAGATTATCAGCTGTATTTTTGGCTTCTGCCGCTTCTTTCATGGATTTATCTGCCTCAGCATTTATCTCGGCATCTTTAACCATCTTTTCAATTTCTTCTTCATTCAGTCCCGAAGAAGATTCAATTCTGATTTTCTGCTCTTTACCTGTACCCAGATCTTTTGCAGATACATGGACAATACCGTTGGCATCAATATCAAATGTCACTTCGATCTGAGGAACTCCTCTCGGTGCCGGCGGAATATCTGTCAAATCAAATCTTCCCAGAGTTCTATTGGCTGCAGCCATATCTCTTTCACCCTGTAAAACATGGATGGAAACTGCATTCTGATTATCTGCAGCAGTAGAAAAAATCTGGCTTTTCTTTGTGGGGATAGTCGTGTTTCTCTCAATCAGTTTTGTACAGACTCCTCCAAGAGTTTCAATACCCAGTGATAGAGGAGTTACATCGAGAAGGAGAATATCATTGACATCTCCACCGAGAACACCACCCTGAATAGCTGCACCCATTGCCACAACTTCATCGGGGTTAACACCTTTATGAGGTTCTTTACCAAAAATTTCTTTAACAATTTTCTGTACAGCGGGGATTCTAGTAGATCCACCGACCAGAATAACCTGATCAATATCAGACGCGCTGTATCCCGCATCTTTTAGAGCTTTTTCACAGGGGATTCTTGTTCTTTCAACAAGATCATCAATCATCTGCTCAAATGTAGCTCTTGTCAGATTATACTGTAAATGCTTAGGTCCTGAAGCATCTGCTGTAATAAAAGGAAGATTGATATCTGAAGACTGCGTGGAAGACAACTCTTTTTTGGCCTTTTCCGCTGCTTCTTTCAGTCTCTGAAGAGCCATTCTATCTTTAGAAAGGTCAATACCCTGATCTTTTTTGAAACTGTCTACAAGCCAGTCGATTATTTTATGGTCAACATTGTCCCCACCGAGGTGAGTGTCTCCATTCGTGGATCGAACTTCAAAAACCCCATCTCCCAGATCGAGAATTGAAATATCAAAAGTACCACCACCAAAGTCATATACGGCTATTTTCTCTTCTTTGTTTTCTTTTCCGAATCCATAGGAAAGAGCAGCAGCTGTGGGTTCATTTACAATTCTCTTGACATCGAGACCGGCGATTTTCCCGGCATCCTTTGTAGCCTGTCTCTGAGAATCATTAAAATAAGCAGGTACAGTGATAACGGCTTCAGTCACTGTTTCTCCCAGATAATCTTCAGCTGTTTTTTTCATTTTCTGCAGAATCGCCGCAGATATCTCCGGAGGCGACTGGTGCTTACCTTTCACATCTATTCTGACATCGCCATTAGGACCTTTGACTGCATTGTAGGGAATCATTCCCAATTCTTCGTTTACTTCCTGATACTGCCGTCCCATAAATCTCTTAATAGAAAAAATGGTATTTTCAGGATTGGTTACCATCTGATTCTTCGCCGGCTGTCCGACAAGTCTTTCACCTTTATCTGTAAAAGCAACCATCGAGGGAGTTGTTCTCTGACCCTCTTCATTCTGGATAACAACGGCTTCTCCGCCTTCCATAACTGCAACACATGAGTTAGTAGTTCCAAGGTCAATTCCTATAATACGTCCCATTTAAATTCTCTCCTTAATAATCCCCAAGTAATAGTATAAATATTAAATTATTTTTCGACAGGTTTGGCGACTTTTACCTTAGACGGCCTCAATACTCTGTCGTGTAATTTGTAACCTGTCTGAAAATCTTCCAGAACTGTGTTAACTTCATGCTCTTCCGAATCTTCCATCATAAGAGCTTCATGCAGATTCGCGTCAAACTCCTGTCCAACCGCTTCAATTTTTTTCAGTCCCCAATTTGAACTGAGCA
>JAEINM010000337.1 GCA_016342385.1 Spirochaetaceae bacterium
TGAGGAGCCTGCCCGGGATAAGCGTCAACAATTTTCTGCAGAGTCTTGCTCATTTATTTTATGATTATGGCGGGCACGATCTGGCAGCTGGTTTTTCCCTTTCTCTGGATAAACTCTCTCAATTTATGAAAGAGTCTAAAAAAGAGCTTATACAACTTAAAAAGGCATCAATGGAAGAGAACACTGTAATGATTGATGCAGAACTTCCTCCCGAGTTTATGAAACCGGATCTGGAAAAAATAATTGAGATTTTTGAACCCTATGGGGAAAAAAATCGGCCTTTAGTTTTTATGTCGAAAAGAGTAAAAGTTGCCGATGTTAATATTATCGGAAAAACCGGAGATCATCTTCGTCTTCTGATCGACAGTGGAGATTACAAATGGCCTGCTGTATACTGGAATAGTTCCGAGTATTACAAAAGTGTATTTGAAAAGAATGATACCGTTGATATCATCTATAATCTCAACAGAAATTATTTTCAGAGTCGAGAAACTCTGCAACTATCTATAGTGGACTTAAAAAAATGAATAAAACTGTAATCCTATTTTTTCTGGTATTCCTATCGACCAGTTTGCACTCTCAGCATCTTTTTACAGAGAGAAGCGGGAAACGGGGAGAAATCCTCAATGCCTATGTTTATCCCTCTGAAGGCATCATCAGCAGTCGTTTTTCTCTTATTGATAGTTCCGGAGGAATTGTGTCTTACACTGAGGGATTTTTATATGTGGATGAACAGATTTCAATTGAAGCCGCGTTGTTGGGAATCCCCTCAGATATTGCTCCGGGGAAATACATTTTAAAGGTCTTCTGCGAAACAGAAGCCGGATCTGATCAGTTTACAAAACCTTTTTTTGTTTCCCAAAGAGATTATCTTTCAATGGATATTCATCTTGATAAAAAAATGAGTGAATTAAGAGCCAGCGATGATCCTGAAAAAGCCGAGCAATCAAGGCAGTTATGGTCAGTTATCAGCAGTTTTGATAAAGAAGCTCAATATTTTAGCGATGTATTGGAAGTTCCTGTTGAAACATATATTGAGTCGGCGTTTTTCGGCGACCGGAGAAACTTCATCTACAGCGATGGTTCCAGAAATAAATCGCTTCATTACGGATCTGATTTTGCTGCTCCTGTGGGAGAACCGGTTTATTCTGCAGGGAATGGTAAAGTCGTTTTAGTGGAGAACAGGATAATAACCGGTAACACTGTTATCATTGAACATCTACCAGGTGTTTATACTCTGTATTATCATATGGATTCTGTCAGTATTGAACCGGGAATGGTAATAACAAAGGGAACTGAAATAGGAAAAGTCGGGGCAACAGGACTGGTGACGGGAGCTCACCTTCACTGGGAACTGAGAGTCTCTAAAATTCCGGTTGATCCATTGCGCTATTTGGAAGCTCCTCTTATTGACAAAGATATAATAATGGATATTATTAAATCTATTCATTGAAAGAGGGGGGTGATGATACATCGCCAATATAAAGATAAACGAAGAAGAACCATTGGAGAAAGCAATTAAGCGCTTTAAGAGACTGGTTGAAAAAGAGGGAATCATTCGCGAGTGGAAAAAACGCGAATATTTTGTGAAACCTTCAACAATTAAGAATCGTGAAAAAAAAGATTTAGTTAGAAAAATGGCTAAAAAGCTTAGAAAGCTGAATGGTGGTTCTAAAAACTACTAATATATCAGAGACCCAAGGGTCTCTTTTTTTTATAAAGATTAGCT
Organism: Spirochaetaceae bacterium; assembly: GCA_016342385.1. Taxonomy (GTDB): domain Bacteria; phylum Spirochaetota; class Spirochaetia; order DSM-2461; family DSM-2461; genus Spirochaeta_F. The sequence goes on from JAEINM010000337.1 coordinate 1,730, forward strand.
TGATGCTTAACTATTGCCGAGCTGATGTGGTATTATTCTAATGCCATGATCAATTTTGTACTGGGTGCCATTCTAAGCGGTACTGTTCTTATAATCATATATCTTACTCTTTTCAGTAAAAGAAAGCTGATTAATTATAGAAGAAAAGATCAGCTGGAGAGACTTATAACTCAGCAGAATTTTGATTTCCTTCTTATCGATGTACGGACTGAAGCTGAATATGATAAAGCTCATATTCCCGGTGCAGTTTCCATCCCCTATAAGAAATTAGTCACATCTCTTCCGGTTGAAAATATGTTTATGACTATAATTGTTTATGGCGGGAATAGAAAAATATCAAATAAGGCGGCCGAGTTCCTGGGCAATAGCGGGTATTTTAATGTCACCAGTTTCGGTGCACTTTCCCGTTGGAATGGAAAGTTGGTCAGGAATGAATATATAGGAGATAATCATATTGAAGATTCCGGAAAAGGGAGAATTAATTTCCCGGTTTGAAGTTCTGTCAATCGATAATCTGGATGAGTACAGAAGTGTTGCTGTTCATCTTAGACATATAAAAACGGGCTGCCGTGTTTATAAAATAATAAATGATGATAAGGAAAATCTTTTTTCTTTTACTTTTAGAACACCGCCCTCAGATAACACGGGTGTCGCTCATATAATAGAGCATACAGTATTGTGCGGGTCCTCCCGTTTTCCTGTAAAAGATCCTTTTCTTTCAATGGCTAAAGGGAGTATGAATACGTTTCTCAATGCTATGACTTTTCCCGATAAAACCATGTATCCTGCAGGAAGCGCTGTAGAACAGGATTATTTCAATCTCATGAATGTTTATGGTGATGCTGTTTTTTTCCCCTTGTTGAAAGAGCATATGTTCCGCCAGGAAGGACATCGCCTTGAACTGGATGAAGAGGGAAATCTCTATCGAACTGGTGTCGTATATAATGAGATGAAGGGTAGTTACAGTTCTGTGGAATCTATTGCCGCTGAATGGTCTGGAAGATCGCTTTTCCCTGACAATACCTATGGTTATGATTCTGGAGGAGATCCCAAAGAGATTCATCAGCTTTCCTATGAGGAGTTTGTAAATTTTCACGATACCTATTATCATCCTTCCAATTGCTGGATTTCCCTTTACGGGAACAGTGATCTGGAAAAGAACCTCCTTTTCCTGGAAGAGCACTTTTTAAGTAAATTTGATGGGCCGCGCCTAGTCGATTCAGAAGTGAGAATTCAGAAAAAATGGTCTAAACCTGTCTATCTTGAAAAATTCTGGCCCTCATCGGCTGAAGATAAAGATCTTTCGAGAAAAACCACTCATACTATTAACTGGCGCCTGTCACCAGTCACTGATCCGAAACGAGTTCTGGAAATACAGATAGTTGCCGAAGTGCTCATGGGAAACGCCGGTTCTCCTCTGCTGAAGACTATGCAGCAGTCAGCTTTGGGGGAGGATCTCTCTCCTGTCAGCGGTCTTGAAACGGAATTGCACGATCTGATCTTCACAGCGGCTATCAGAGGATCAGAACCCGATGCCAGAGATCCCTTTGTAGAACTGGTTTTTTCTACCTTGAAGGAAATCGTCAGAAAGGGTATCGATGACGATCTGATTGAAGGAGCCATACATTCTGTCGAATTCAGGGCTAGAGAAATAAAAGGAGGAGGTCCATTCGGATTGAGATTAATCCGGAAACAGCTTCGCGGCTGGCTTCATGGATCGAGTCCCGCAAAAACTCTTAAATTTGCCGGTTACATAGAAGAAGTTAAAGAAAACTGCCGGACTAAGGGATATCTGGAGAAGCTTATAGAAGAACTGTTTATTGAGAACAAACACTATTCTGTTGTGACAGTCCGTCCTGATAATACTCTGCAGAAGAGAGACGATCTGGAAAATTCCCAGTATATGTCCGGTGTTTTAAAATCAATGAGTGCTAAAGATATACTGAATCTAAAACAGAAAAATGAAGCTTTAAAGGTTTTTCAGGAAACTCCTGATACAGAGGAAGATCAAAAGAGTATTCCTTTTCTAAACCGATCAGATGTTCCTAATGACATAATTAAAATACCCACAGATAAAGGGATGACAAAAGGAATAGTCTGGTATAAACATGAGCTCTTTACCAATGGGATTATCTATTGTGATATGGGATTCACTATGGATAGTCTTGAGCCGGAATTAATGATATGGATGCCCTTATTCTGCAAATCTCTATCCTCAATGGGATTACCGGGGCTCCCATTTGATGAAACCGCCAGATTGTTGTCGCTGTATACAGGCGGATTCGGTGCCTCTCTGGAAGCCAGCAGTACATTCATCGATGATAATATGCTAAAAATCATTTATGTTCGTTTTAAAATGCTCAGTGAACAGACCCATAAGGGCCTGGAGCTTATCAGCCGATTGATCAGGGAGATTGACTTTTCAGATCTTCCCCGTTTGAAAGATCTGATACTGGAAATAAGAAATGATTATAAATCTTCGGTGATCCCCTCGGGTCATTCTTATGCCATGATGAGATCTGGTTGTCGATTCTCTGATGCGGCTGCTCTCGAGGAAAGCTGGTACGGCATAACGCAACTCGAACATCTGACTGGTATATCTGAAAACCTGACTGATGAAAGATTACAGGAGATCTCTCGTATCCTCTCCAGAATCAGAACAGCTTTATTCACTAAGGAATCAATAAAAATAAATGTGACTTCACCCGAAGGAGAGGGCAGTGATGTTGTTAATACTCTCATCGACGATCTCAATAATCTTGAAGAAGGTGAATCCAGAAATTCAGAGCTTCCCGTTCTATTTAAACATAGTGAAAAAGGGGAGGGACTTGCTGTCCCTTCAACTGTTTCTTATGTTTCTCTTTCCCTTCCCGGCAGCAGACTGGGGACAAAAGAACATGCCTCTTCCTTATTATTATCTCATTTGTTAAAGACAGGTTTTCTTTGGGAACAGATCCGAATGAGAGGTGGTGCATATGGTGCTTTTGCCTCTATTTCCGGTCTGGAGTCTGTTTTTTCTTTTGGATCCTAT
>JAEINM010000338.1 GCA_016342385.1 Spirochaetaceae bacterium
AGCTGGGATTCATAGTGAAGAAAAAGTTTTGGATTATTTGAGATGAATATTGTAGTATCTGATAATAGGACCCAGACAGAGGAAAAAAGTTCGTTTATATTATTAAGGATTTTTTCAAATCTTTTTATTGCCATAGACATATTATATAATCCAAATAGAGAATAAAAAATGGAGTAATGTTGAAAGTTTTAATTTTATCTGATATTCACGGTAATTTTGATGCACTTGAGGCCGTAATGACCCATGCCGGGGGTTTTTCGTGGCAGGAGATCTGGTTTCTCGGTGACCTGGGAGGGTATGGGCCGGAAGTGGATAAGTGTTTTCATGTATTACAATCCCATAGCACTCTTTTTCTTCCGGGAAATCATGATCTATATTACTCCGGTAGACTATCGCGCGGGTTTTTTTCAAAAGAAGCCCGAAAAGCACTGATTCTATCGAGAGATACTATAAAAAAAGAGTATTTTGATACCATGAAAGTTTTACCGGTTTTCAGAAAGAAAAAGGGTGTCTCCATGGTCCATGGCAGTCTGATTGATCCTGAAAGAGATTATATCCTCCATGAAGAGGATGCCTTACAGAATTTTAAACTTTTAAAAGGCCAATGCTGTTTATTCGGTCATACACATAGACAGGGGTGCTACTTAAAAGAGAAAGATAAGCTGTTCTGGATTCGGCCGGAAGATAATGAGGTTGTACAATACAGAAGAAAAAAAATACTCATTAATCCCGGTAGTGTAGGGCAACCCCGGGACCATGATCCCAGAGCCGCCTGGGCAATCCTTGATACGAAAGCAAAAGAGGTCCAGTTTTTTAGAACAGAATACAATATTCAAAGTGTTCAGAGGAAAATGGAGGCATTGGGATCATCGGAATTCCTGATCAGAAGACTGGAAAGCGGTATGTAATCAGTCGTTTATTATGGCTTTGAATCGGCGACCTTTAACCTGACCCTTTTCCAGAATTTCCAGGGCCTTAGCTGCGTATTCTCTTTTTACAGCCACGAATGTTATATAATCCATCCTATCAATTTTACCCACATCATTTCCGCTAATGCCGCCCTCTGATGTCAGGGCTCCCAGAATATCTCCGGCGCTGATTTTATTTTTTCTCCCTCCATTAATAGACAGAGTTATCATTGAGGGTAAATGGTAGGTTCCCAGGGGGGCATCCCATGCTTTTTCTTCAATAGAAAAATTCTCTTTCACCAGCTGGTTGATCTGGTGGAGACGAAAATCCTCTTTTCCCGAGATAAGAGATAGAGCCAGTCCTTCTTTTCCAGCCCTTCCGGTTCTTCCGATCCTGTGAACATAGGTTTCCGTTTCGAAGGGTAGGTCATAGTTTATGACAGCGCCAAGGTCGCTGATATCAAGCCCTCTGGCCGCGACATCTGTGGCTACGAGTATATTGCTGCTTCCATTGGCAAAACGGATGAGAACTTCTGTTCTCTCTTTCTGTTCCAGATCTCCATGGAGTGCCAGAGAGTGGAGTCCCCGGGAAATAAGCTCTTTCCCTACTTTTCTACAGGCATCTTTTGTGTTGCAGAATATAATGGCATTCTGAGGCTGGAATTCAGCCAGGAGAGATGTGACAGCCTGACATTTTTCAGTGCCTTTCACTCTGAAGAAATGCTGAGATATAATTTTACTGTCATGCTGAGTATCCACAGAAATCTCTACGGGATTATATAGAATTGAACGGCTTAAGGATTTTATCTCATCGGGAAAAGTAGCCGAAAAACAAAGAGTCTGCCGCTCTGAAGGGGCAAATCTGAATATTTCAGCGATCTCATCAATAAAGCCCATATCAAGCATTCTGTCTGCTTCATCGAGGACGATCATTTTCACATCATCCAGCTTCAGAGAACCTCTATCGAGAAGTTTCAGAACACGGCCCGGTGTTCCCACAACGATATGGGCCTCGTGACTGAGAGAGTGTTCCTGCTTGCGCATAGGTAATCCGCCGGTGATTTTAATCAGTTTTATATTGTGCTGAAACCTGGCGAGTCGCCGGAGTTCTCCGGTTACCTGTTCTGCCAGTTCTCTCGTGGGGCAGAGGACAAGAGCCTGAATTCTAAATCTTTTCACATTGAGCATGTGCAGTAGGCCTATTCCGAATGCAGCCGTTTTTCCACTACCGGTTTTAGCCTGTGCAAGTATGTCCGAGCCACTTATAATAGGTGGAATACTCTTCTCCTGTATGGGAGTCATTATCTCGTATTCGAGCTTTTCAAGGTTATCGAGCATGGCCTGAGACAGGGGTAGTGTTGTAAAGGATTTCATGTGGCTTAACCTATCATAAATATATCATACTGACTACATGGAACAGAAGGACTGGAGATGTTTTAATCTAATAACCGGGGGATTCAGTATGTAACAGTATATGGTTAAGCACTGAATCGGTATCCCACGCCCCAGACTGTTTCTATGTACTGGGGATTGGAGGGATCGTATTCGATTTTTTCCCTTAGTTTTCTCACATGGACTGTTATGGTGCTCATATCTCCGAAAGTATCGACCCAGACCTTTTCAAAGATCTCCTCTTTTGTAAAAACCCTGCCGGGATTGGATATGAGCATAAAGAGAATATCAAACTCTTTTCCCGTCAGGCTGATCTCCTTATCATTAATTAGAACTTTTCTTGTGTTGTAATCTACAGATAATCCTCTGACTGAAACAGATTGATTTTTCTTTTCAGTACCCTTTATTCTGTCATATCTGTTTAAGTGGGATTTCACTCTGGCAACAAGTTCACCGGGGCTGAAAGGTTTGGTTATGTAATCATCGGCTCCCAGACCGAGACCACGGATCTTATCTATATCCTCTTTTCTGGCAGAGACCATCAATATGGGTATTTCAGTTTCTTTTCTCACTCTACGGCAGATTGTAAAACCATCAGTATGAGGAAGCATAAGATCGAGAATAATCAAATCAAAGTCACCGCCCAGAGCTTTTTCAAGGCCATGGGCTCCATTGTGAATAATTTCGATCTCAAACCCTTCCGCATCGAGGTAATCTCTCTCCAGCTCGGCTATGCTTATGTCGTCTTCTATAATAAGTATCTTCTTCATTTATTCATACTCAATGTGAATTTAATAGTTGTGCCTGATTCTGGTGAACTTTCAGCTTCCATCATCCCGCCGTGAGCTTTGATAATCTGACTGGATATGGATAATCCCAGACCACTTCCTTCCGATTGGGAACTACGGGCCGGATCGGATCGATAAAACCGTTCAAAGATATGGGGCAGAGATTCTTCACTAATCCCCTTTCCGTTATCATGAATACGTATTTCCACCAGATCCTTCAGCTTTTTCAGGGAAACTGTCACTTCGGGTTTTTCTCTTCCACTGTATTTCCATGAGTTGTCAATCAGGTTCGTGACCACTCTATGGAGGTGAATAGAATCAGCCTGGGCATAGAGGGGAGATCCAAAATCATGAAATTTGATATTCATTCCCGGATAATCAAATCTCAATTCTTCACAAGTGTCATGAAGGAAGGAATTCATATCCGTTCTCTGAAAATTAAACTGTATTCTGCCCAGATCCAGTTTGGAAAAGAGGAATAGCCGGTCGATTAAGTCGTTCATCAGAACAGCTTTTGTATAAATCGTATCCATGTATTTTTCAATCTTCTCCGGAGAATCGGCGATCCCGTCCCTGATCCCCTCTACGTACCCCTTAATGGCAGTTATAGGTGTTTTCAGGTCGTGGGATATATTGGAGAGGAGCTCTTTTCTGTTTTCTTCGTATTTTAACTGTTCCAGAAGGGACTTTTTTAATCTGATCCGCATCTCTTCAAAAGCATTGCATACATCGAGAAACTCATCTTTACCCTTATATATAATTGGTGTATCGAGATCCTCATTTTTTATATTCAGTGCCGACTTTTCAAGAATTTTAAGGGGATTTATAATACTTCTGGCGACGAACCACGAGAGCAGACCGTTGGTTAGAATCAGAGCAAATATGGCTATCATTAAAGTCACTCCGCCGGATATAAAAAACCCTTTCATTAAATCAGCATCAAAGATATTGATTGTAATTGAACCTGCTGAATTATCTGAAAAGTAAAACTCCCAGCGGGAAACAGGGCTGTATTTTCCATTTCCCGGTCCGTGTCTTCCAATCGGGCTGTTCTCTAGAGACATAACTGTTCGATTTGCTTTTTCAACATAGATATTAGTTTTCCCTTTAAAGCCGGACAGGTTGTCAAGTTTTCTGAGAAAATCCATTTTCTCCAATTTATCGGGATCATTAGCCATTGTGCTATACAGTAGGGTCAGAAAGTCCTGTGGTAACACAGCACCACTTTCATTTTCAGAATAATAATGCCGGATCAAACCTCCCGATATAATCAATAAGACAATCGGAATGAGCAGCATAAGAATGTAGGAATGGCGAAGCCTTTTTTGTATATTCATTATTAATTGTAATTATGTCCCATAAGCGGGCTTTGTCAAACCTTTACTTATGGGACATATTTTCTCAGTTTGTCAGAACTGAGCTCATAGCCCGATACTTCTCTTCATCAATTTCTCCTGAGGCAAATCTCTCTTTCAGGATTATGATTCCACGGTTTTCACCGGTTGTATGATGTGCTTTCATTTTCCCATGAACAAGGACAACAATTTTGTATAATCCCAGAAAAAATACAGCTGTGCAAAGCACTCTTAAAGCGACTAGTCCGATTATATATAGTGTCATATTATTTACCCTCCTCTTCGATTACAGTTCGTCTTCGTCTGTATTCC
>JAEINM010000339.1 GCA_016342385.1 Spirochaetaceae bacterium
GAAAAAGGAGCCTTCAGTGCCGTTCTCACTAAACTGGACAAATTTTTGAATGGAGAAAAAGAATTTACCGTATCCAGTCCTTCAACTGTAGCCGGAGTAAGAGGAACGGTCTTTTTTATGAAAGTCGAAGATGAAAACAATACCTATCTCTGCATATGTAATGGTGCTATCGTAGCCGATAGGACTGAATCAGAACTGGATATGCAGGCCGATCATCATAAAGCTTATCGATTCACGAAAGAAGGAGATATAGTAACCTCGGAACCTGCTGAACTTCTATACCACAATGATGAAATGATAGAACGTGTTGCAGGCAAAATTAATTATACAATCCCCTGGGGAGAAGGTGAATACAGCTACTAAGAGGACATAAGGCACTCGGATTTAAAAGATTACCACTCAGATCCAGGATAGGGGTTCACATTGATTTGTGTTCCGTCATATTTGTTTAATCGCACTTCATAATGGAGATGAGGACCTGTGGAGAGTCCGGAGTTCCCGACCATAGAGATATTATCTCCGGCCTTCAGCTGATCACCTATTTTCACATAGATAATTTCAGATAAATGAGAATAAAAAGTCTCAAAGCTTTCAACACCTCTCCGCTTATTCATGGGAATCATCTCTCTATTGTGCTTCACCGTAACATTCCATCCATAAACATGACTGTACTCAAGGTTTGTTACAACACCATCGGCAACAGATACAATGTATCCAGGATGGTTTCCCTCCCGGACCAGCTTTCCATCTCTGGTTATGTAATCAATATTACCTATATTAATGATATCCACAGCATAATGAGGCCTGGCACCACCGGAACCTACAGGAGAAATTCTACGGCTGCTGAAGGAACTTGTAATAAGCAGATCTTTTCCATCATTATCTTTCACCGGAAGCTCGATAGGGAAAAGCAATCCCGGGATAAAGGGGGTATACTTATCGAGCGTGACAATACTTGATCTGTCTACAGTCAAAGTCGTATAGGCCTGTTTTTCTGTTGAAGGCAATCGCGACAACTGATAATTCAACTCGTCAAAGGATTCAACATGAAGAATCGTTTTTGAAATAAGATCATAGGACCGACGTTTGTAGAACAAGTGTCTATCTATTTTAGATTGTTCTTTTTTTATCCACTTACTGGCAATGACTCTGCTTTCTTCTATAGTAACCTGAGCCTTTTTTCTGTTCTCTTCAAACTTTTTAAAATACAATGCTACTTCTGCAGAATCTCTATAAGGCTGTTCTTCCGAGACCCGTCCTGAAGGCTTAATAAGAGAAATTGCCGTAATTGAAAATACGAGTGCTGTAGACAAAAACACAGCAATGGGAAAAAATAATTTTTTTGTTGACATATTCTTTATTTAGTACTCCTAATCCGAAATACGATAATATAGATGGATTTTAAATAGGTCAATTTCAGAATCAGGGGTTTTTAGAAAATTATTTAAATTCTTATAGGCTAAGTATTAGAGAAAAATTACCTCTTCAGTAAAAAGTATTAGAAATAGATAAATAATCGGAAAAAAAGTATTAGAATTAGAATATATGAAAAAAAATACACTATGGATATTTGAAAAACTTATTGAAGACAATTTAGAAATTTCCCCCCAAAAGAACAAAAATAAAGATCTTCTTCTCAATTTCCTCAAGTCCTTAAGCGACAATTCTGAGATGAGAGACCCCTTCTTTTCTAAAGCCCTGGAGCATATAAGAGAAGAAACAAAAGAGATCTCATTAACTGATGGAGATACGGGAGAGCAGAGATTGAAATCCTACTGGGAAATGTTCTTCCCCGAAGGTCTTCTCTTTTTTGAAGACTGGGACAAGATTATCTCCGACATAAGAGAAGACAGAACCATAAGGATAAAGGAACTGAATGAAGAGAGAATTACCGATGTTCCCGGGCAGATGACTTTTACATCCAATGTCCTCCTAACCATTCCCGACAAGAAGAAAAGCCTGGACGAATTGGATTTACCGGAAAGTATCAAAATACAGATACCGGAAATTATCAATGAGGAACAGCTATACTGGTTTGATCATCCTGTTCAGATGGGAGAGATTCAGGAGAAAAATGAGATCATTTACGGATTGAAAGGGTTGTCTGAAGCATTTGCCTTTGAAAAGAAAAGTGGTTTCGCTGATCCCCAGACAAAACTGGATGTCCTTCTTTCAGTTTCTGTAACACACAAAGGTCTTCAGAAACTGGCAGCACCATATCTGAGATATGAGTTGTCCAAGTGTGATAAGATAAAAGATCTCAATATTTATATTTTTACAGAAAGTGACTGCCGAGATTTATTATCAGCCTACTCAGATCACAGTGAATCCATTTCACGATATTTTGGTGTAGATGGAAAATACGGCCGCCACTACAATTTCCTCAAAGCAGTGAATGTCCTCTGGAAACAGACTATGAACACTCATTTAAAAGGTACCTTCAAAATAGATCTTGACCAGGTATTCCCCCAGAAGAAACTAGTTGAAAATACAGGAAAAAGCGCCTTCCAGCATTTCATGTCACCTCTATGGGGAGCCCAAGGGACCGATAACAGGGGAAAATCAGTCGATTTATCCATGATAGCAGGGGCCTTAGTCAATGAAGCGGATATAGAAAAATCACTTTTTACCCCCGATGTATCCTTCCCGGACTTACATGCTCCGGTAAATGATCTTGTCTTTTTTAAGCATTTATCCATGGCTCTTTCAACAAGAGCGGAACTTATGACCAGATACGACAAAAAAGGTGATCTTGATGGTAAAAACAAGGTTATCAGCCGGATACATGTAACAGGTGGTACCAATGGGATTCTCATTGATGCCCTGAACCGCCATAGACCCTTTACACCGGCTTTTATAGGTCGTGCCGAAGACCAGGCCTATATCCTCTCTGTATTAAACAGCAGCAAAGAACCTCTGCTACGCTATTATCATGAAGATGGATTGATTATGCGTCACGATAAACAGGCTTTTGCCGGGGAATCGATTAAAGCCGCCAAAGATGGAACCTATATAGCAGACATTCTACGCATACTGTACTACACATATTACGCCGAAGCCCTTCCCGGAGGGAGAGATAAAACCAAAAAAGAGACTTTTCCATTTACTGGATCTTATATAAGCCGGTTTCCCATAACACTGTCATATATGAGACTTGTGTTTAAATTGCTGGAAATGTATGAAGAGGGACTGACAGAAAGAGCCGATGAAATGCTGAACATGGGAAGAACACGACTGCAGCCCCTGATAGAAGCTTTAAACCATAAGAATTTTCTCATAGAGGAGTATATCGCAGAAAAAGATCAATGGGATTTGTTCTATGATGAAGCAGCCTCTTTAAATCCGATGGCAAAAGAAAGAGTAAAAATGGTTTTTAATAACTCTCTGGTTACGTGAAACCTGGCCTCCTGTTGACGGGTACTTAATTATCTTTGTAATAGAATTCGGTAAAGAGCCGGCTGACTTCCAGTTTCTGTTCTTCCGAAAAGTCTTTTAATAACTCCCGGCTGGATAAATTATTGTCAATATGACCCGACCTGTTTTCCGCCACCATTAACCAGGCCGCAGCTTTAACAGGATCTCCTTCCACAACATAGCTTTCGAGATATAATCTGGCCAGTTCGATCATGGCCTGATTGTGACCTGCATCTGCCGCCATCCAGAACCACTGGAAAGCCTCTTGTGGGCTGGAAAGTAAACCGAGATGATAATAGGCGTCAATGTCATGACTCGAGGCTTTCAGTCTGTAGAGAACTATTTTCTGATCTGTGCGATTCTCGAAATCCGCCAATCTCAGCAGGTCCTGAAAAGAGGGAGAATAGAGATCTGAGGGGATCTGCTGAAAAAACTGATCCGACAAATAGGAGTCCTTTTCTACAGAGATTCCCTCACCATAGAACCGGGATAGATTGTATAAAGCGGGTATATTATTCTGTTTTGCTGCCGATTCATAGAGATCAAATGCTTGAGCCGGGCTTTTCTCCAGGAGAAGTCCGAACTCGTAAAGCCACCCCAGGAAAACCTGAGAACGATGATGTCCTGATGCTGCCGCTTCAGAAAGATATTGTAAGGCCAGTTCCTGGTTGAAAAAAGCATATCTGCCATTGAGAGAAAAAATTGAGAGAACACCTCGGACTTCGGAATCTTCAGACTCTTTTGACATGATTAAATATTCCAGAGCTTTTTCGGGATATTGCGGTTCCAGAATAAGAAAATAACAATAGCAGGAATATGGTTCTTCGACCTCAACACCTTTTCGAATCCAGAATAGCCGCTCTTCGGGATTATCTTCATAATATTGAATCAATTTATTTATGGCACGATGAAAACCTGTAGCCGCTGATGAGAGATACCATTCCATGGCACTTTCACTATTTTTTTCGACAAAATACCCCCGTTCAAAAAAGGTTCCTAATCGGTAATACGCTTCAGAGCTTCCCTTGGCAGCAGCTGATTTGTACCATTTATAAGCCTCTTCTAAATCAACATCGACACCTCTGCCCTCTTCATAGCTGATCCCCACCTGAACAATGGCATTCGTATCACCCTTTTCCGCAGCCTCAATGAATTTTTCATAAAGAGATTTTTCAGGAATACTTTCTGTTTTCTCAATTGTCTTAACAGTTGTACAGGAGACGAAAAAAATAAGAGGGAAAAGTAAAAATATTTTGTATAAGTTCATACTTTACTATAACCTGAAATGGCTAATTTTTGGTGAAATTCATTTACAGGGACCTGT
>JAEINM010000340.1 GCA_016342385.1 Spirochaetaceae bacterium
AAAAACAGTGTTATTATTTTTGGTCTGGGAGAGAGTTTTTCAACGACAATAGTGAATTATTTCCATGCATATAAGAATCCCTCGGTTTAATATGTAAATCACCCTACATAATCCCTGGGAACTCTCTTATTAATATTACAAGTCACCTCATAGGGAATCGTTCCAGTCAGATCGCCAATATCCGCAGCATCGAGAGCGCCCTCATCGGGACCGAAGATTACCAGGTTCTCATACAATTCCACTTCGCTGTCCGGTCCCAGATCGACCATAAACTGATCCATGCAGACCCTTCCGGCAATGGGATACCTTTTCCCCTTAATTTGAACTTCCCCTTTAGAGGATAGCAGTCTGTTGTAACCATCGGCATATCCCGCGGGAATCGAGCCTATCCAGGTGTCTTCCTTCGCGGTCCAGGTTCTCCCGTAGGAAATAGATGTTCCTTTTTTCACTTTTTTGATAAAAGAAATTTTTGAAACTAACTCCATGACGGGTCTGAAGTCACCAGCCGATTTGTCCATTCTCTGGTCGGGGTAATAGCCGTATAGACATATTCCCGGTCTGACCATATCAAAATGAGCGTCGGGGTGGGCAATAATCGCTCCCGAGTTGGCCGTATGAAGGATTCCCGGGTCGATCCCCTTTGCTTTAATTGCCTCGATACTTTTAGTAAATACTTTTATCTGCTTCTCCGTAAAAGCAATATCATCGGGGTCGGGACTGTCGGAAACAGGGAAATGAGTACAGACTCCCTCGAGCTTTATGTTGGACATTTTCTCAACAGTTTCCGCCAGGTCCGGTGCTAAATCAGGTGTTACGCCGATTCGCCCCATTCCCGTATCGATTTTTATATGGACATTTATAGTTTTATTGAAAGCTTTTGCGAAAGATTGAATTTTCTGCACATAGTTCTTCTCGGCTATAAAAGGGGTAATGTCGTAATCGACAATCTGAGAAATCTCTTTATCCAAGGCGATGCTGAACAGGATAATCGGAGCCTTAATTCCCGCTTCTCTTAAGATAATGGCTTCGGGAACAGTGGCGACCGCAAGGAAATCCACACCCCACTGAAGGGCTTTCTGCGATACTTCCACGGCACCATGTCCATAGGCATCGGCTTTGACGGCAACACAGATTTTTCTGCTTCCACCGGTCAGTTTTTTAATACAGTCCAGATTGTGTGAAATATTTTCCAAATGGATAATAGCTCTTGTGGCTCTTTTGTTTTCGTACATATTTTTTCTCACTTTCTAAGTATTATACTGTCTGTACAAATCTGTCGTATACTGCATATCCGACAGTAGGTCATCTTTATCACTCTTTTTCAGGTCGCCTTCCAGTGTCCAGCAGCATGCAGCCGATCTGAACTCTGTTCTACCTTTTTTGACAGGCTTTTTAACCATTCTCTTCCCTTGTGACCAAATGTCTTTTTTATATTATCTGTAAAAATATCGGGATATTGGCTCATAGGTGATATTCTACTTCGGAATAAGATCTTTTGTAATAAAAAAAAGGCAAACTCTCTTCTCCTTTTGGGAGAGGAGGAATATATGATTGACTTTTATTCTTAATAGGCTGAAATTATGGTTCCTGCTTTTCCTTCAATGGCTTCCTTCAAATTTTCCACATCCGTAATAATGGCTCTATTTTCCGGATTTGCCTGTACAAATTCAATGGCGGCCAGGATTTTCGGACCCATTGAACCGGCGGGGAACTGCTGATCTGCATGGTAGTATTTCGCTTCAGCCAGTGTCATTGTACTCAGTTCTTTCTGATTTTCTTTTCCGAAGTTAATCATGACTGTGGGAACTCCTGTGATAATAATCAGGTCCTTAGCCTGTACAGCCAGAGCTATCTTCATGCTGGCCAGATCTTTGTCTATAACACAATCGATCCCTTCATAGTGATTTTTTTCATCTCTATATACGGGAATTCCACCACCACCGCCGGTGATGACAATATAATCATTATCGAGCAGTGTTTTAATGGCATCCTTTTCAACAATATCCAGCGGATAAGGAGAGGGGACATATCTTCTGAATCCTCTTCCGGCATCTTCTTTAATCACCCATCCTTTGTCTTTTCTTAAAGTATCTGCTTCTTTTTCTGTATAAAAGGGGCCAATCGGTTTAGTTGGATTGGACAGAGCCGGATCCCTTTTATCAACCAGGATTTGAGACGGCACCGTAACTATTTTTTTTTCATTTCCACCATCTATCATTATGTTCAGAAGAGATTGTTCTAGCATATATCCCATCGATCCTGCGGTCATGGCATCGGCGACTCCCAGGGGAGTTTCGGGAAGAATATCTCTGGCCTTATCACCCATGAGCATTAAATTCCCCACTTGCGGTCCATTTCCATGGGTTAGAATAACCCTATAACCCTTTTCTATCAGTTTATAAACTTCTTTCATAGAATTCCTGGTGTTGGCAAACTGCTGGTGAATGTCTCCTTTTTCCCCTTTCTGGATAATGGCATTACCGCCAAGTGCTACAACCACAATATTATTTTCGTTCATATTATTCCTCCATTACGCCCTATATGTTACTACTCAAAGAGTAACAGCATAGATCAGTATTATTTCACTTTTGGTTCCAGGTCAAGAAAAAAGAAAATCTTTTTAAATAATTCACTATTTTCTTGACAGTTATCTATGGTCGTTTATACTGAGTTTACTATTGTAGTAGTAATAAAAATTATCGGAAAGATAATGGAGAAATATTATGGAAAACATTAAAGTTTTATTATGGGGCTTTGGAGCAATGGGAAGCGGTATGGCCGAGATGCTCTTAAAGAAGAAGGGAGTCGACATTACCGGCGTTTGTGACAAGCATCCCCAGAGAGTGGGAAAAAGTATGTATGAACTTCTCGGTACTCCCAGAGGAAACAGGGCAGAGGTGATTATTAGTGATGACATTAAATCTCTGGTTCGTGAAGGGTGTGTCGATATTGCTCTTTTAGCCACGGACTCTTTTACGGCCAAAGCCTTTGATAAAATTCAATTTTTACTGGAAAACAAACTGAATGTCATTTCCACTGCCGAGGAGATGGCCTATCCCAAAGCATCAGAGCCGGAATTGACAAAACAGTTGAATACAATAGCAAAAGATAATGGTGTGACAGTATTGGGTACCGGAATTAATCCCGGACTTATAATGGACCTTCTTGTAGTTGCCTTAACCGGGGCCTGTATCGATGTCGATGAGATCGAAGCGGAAAGAGTGAACAGTCTCTCTCCATTCGGACCGGCAGTTATGGAGGAGCAGGGGGTGGGAATCACTCAGGAGGAGTTTGCCGAAGGAGTTAAGAATAACACCCTGGCGGGACATGTGGGATTCAACGAATCTGTGGGAATGATCGCAGACGCCATCGGCTGGAAACTCAGTGGGCCGGTAAAACAGTCTATGGAACCTATTGTTTCCAATGTTTTCAGAAAAACTAAATATGTTGAAGTTCAACCCGGAAATGTTGCGGGATGCAGTATGAAGGGATTCGGATATGTCGGTGGAGAGGAGAAGATCAGAATGATCCATCCCCAGCAGGTGGAACCTCAGCTGGAAGGAACTGATACGGGTGATTATATTCGGATTAAGGGTACTCCGGACATCCATATGGCTATAAAGCCGGAAATCCCCGGAGGAATCGGAACAATCGCCATGTGTGTCAATATGATTCCCCATGTCATAAATGCGAGGGCAGGATTAAAAACAATGATCGATCTTCCGGTTCCACGAGCCATTCTGGGGGATATGCGGGATCTGGTCGTTAGAGATTGATACTATAAACCCTCACCCCCGGCCCCTCTCCCTTTAGGAGAGGGCTAGGGTGAGGGATCAAATAGGGCTATTAATCGGAGGATAGATATATGAATGCAAAGAAAGGTGACTGGGTTCGCATACACAAGATAATTCTCACTCCAGATGAAAGGGCATCACAGGTTCCCGATGACACAAAGCAGGTCCCCCTGGAAATGTGGGATAAAGGCTTTCTACAAGGTGATTTCGCTTCTATTGGCGACACGGTTGAGGTGGAGACAATTATCGGGAGAAGACTTCACGGCAAGATGATTGAGATTAATCCTCAATTTGATCACGGCTGGGGGAAATGTGTCCCAGAGATTCTTCATATAGGAAGACAGGTCAAGGGAATTTTAGCCCGGGAGGAGAACTGATATGTCATCAAGTGGATATCATGAGATGATGGCTCGAAAAGGGGCGATCATGAAGAGTGCTGTTCAAATTGACTACAGCTGGTTCGAATCGGGATCCATTGCCTTCGACTACGAAGGGATGATGGAGAAAGTGGGTTATTCACTAGAGGAAATAAGAGATATTCAGCTAGCCACAGGAGTGGGAAATACTCCTGTATACGAACTCAACAATCTTACAGCTCTTTGCCGGAAAACAGCCCAGAGGGGAAAAGGGGCCAGGATTTTTGTAAAAGATGAAGCCGCAAACCCATCGGGTAGTTTTAAAGCCAGACGGGCGGCGGTTAGCGTCTATCATGCCAAAAAGCTCGGTTATAAAGGTGTTATTGCCGCCACCAGCGGGAATTATGGGGCAGCTGTTGCCAGCCAGGCGGCTATGCTCGGTCTGAAGTGTATTATCGTTCAGGAATGCTACGATTCCAGGGGGAAGGGACAGCCGGAAATTATTGAAAAGGCGAGGAAATGTGAAGCCTATGGGGCGGAAGTCTTCCAGTTATCAGTCGGGCCGGAGCTGTTTTATTCATTCCTTCA
>JAEINM010000341.1 GCA_016342385.1 Spirochaetaceae bacterium
GCAGAACGGGAGGCTGAATGGTCTGAGGCTGAATGGTCTGAGGCTGAATGGTCTGAGGCTGAATGGTCTGAGGCTGAGCCATTTCATTATGTTCGCTATGAACCTCACTCTTATTCATTTTTCTATAAATCAGGTATAGAATTGTTAACATGATACCCGAGAAAAGAAAGACAGATGCTGTCAGATAAAAAATACGATAACCGGAATTGTCAATCAGAGAAATGCCATTTAAGGCAAAGATATAAATAGCGGCAAAGGGGAGAATTCTCAATGCTGATTTCTTTATCAATAATCTAAAGTACATAGTTATTCAATTATATAACAATTGAATCATATTTAAAATTACCTTTTTGTTTATTTATGAAAAATAATCAGGGTTTTTAAGGGAATATCTAAAAGTCCGGTGGTGAGATTCAACAATTTATCACTGATTCTTGATTAATAGAGATTCAAACTCGTCAGAATATTTTCTGTGTAAATCTCTTATGTTCAAAAGATCTTTTTTTTCTTTCTGATTCATATTCGAATTTTCCATATCTCTGATAAGAGCTTTGTAGATATTTATCTGATTCTGAAGAAAGACTTCTCTGCGATCGTTCATAGTTCTCTATTATCAGGGGAAAATGGAATTATGTATAGACCTTACATGTGAAGCCGGGGAGAATTGGAATATTAATTCATTCTTAAAAAGAAATAACAAATAGTTATGGGCTTAAATCTTGAATTAATATATTGATTTCCCTATTCTTAGGTCTATGCAGAAATTCAATAAATACAGCAA
This sequence comes from Spirochaetaceae bacterium, assembly GCA_016342385.1. Lineage (GTDB taxonomy): Bacteria > Spirochaetota > Spirochaetia > DSM-2461 > DSM-2461 > Spirochaeta_F. The sequence continues at coordinate 782 of JAEINM010000341.1, forward strand.
ATTGCTGATCATCACTACAATCTTATACTTTCTGGTTCAAATTCTCTATTCATGGAAAATGGAACCCACCGGCAGAGCTCAGATTTTTGCCCTCATATCGTCTGTCATAATGGCGGGGAATATTTTTTTCATACTCCAGTTGAATAATAAAAAAACCGACCAGTTACTCAAGGTCTATAATAGTTACCTGCTAATCTCCACTTTTATTTTTTATCTGGCCTATTGCCTGAAAGCATCATTGATTACCACCAGTGCCGAAAACATAGAGACTCCTATTCTTCTGGAAGTAATATTATTGATAACACTTGTATTTAACGGATATCAGATCTTTATCTATTCCCGGGAAATAAAAGCTATCGAGAAGAAAAAAACCAAAAAGAAAAAAACATTTCTCAACGAAGTTTTCAGCTGGGCCGATGCCCTTTTATCAGCTGTAATATTTGTTCTGCTTATTAACATGTTTCTCATACAGATCTACAGCATTCCTTCTGAATCGATGTTCCCGGTATTTTTTATAAAAGACAGACCTGTTGTTGATAAAATTACCAGAGGTCCTCAACTGCCATTCACCAGATTCAGGATTCCTCCTCTGCAGAAAATAAAAAGAGGTGATATTGTCACATTCAGAAATCCGAAATATGAGAAAACGGTCAACAGTGAATTTAAACACCTGCTGTCACAATTCCTCTATATGATCACATTCACTACAGTCAATATTGACCGTTTTGATAGTGAGGGGAATGAAAAAGCCGACCCTCTGGTTAAACGGGTCGTCGGTCTGCCGGGAGAGCAGATACAGATTATTAATGATAAAATCTATTACAGAAACAGTCCCGATGCTGAGTTCAAGAAACTGGAAGAGAATATCCACTCGGAAACTGATATGTACAAACTTCCCCAAACCAGCCTGGATAAACTCAGATATCTACCCATAGATGAGAAGACCCGGTCCATGCTGACAGAATGGGATGAAGCGATAGAGAATCTTAATAGAGATTCCCTTTCTGAACAGATTCGGTCAAACCGGCAAAAAGCTGAAGGTTTAAGAGATTTCTTTCTCATGTTCCAGCTTCAGCCTCTACAAGATGGACTAAAAAACAACTATGACCGGATTGACAGTAAAGATCTCTCTATTAATTCATCCTATGCACCCTATCAAAAGATTGAGAACCTGAGAGATGATAATGTTCATTTTCTATATAATATCCAGGATAGTGACCTCTGGAATAAAGGATGGTCATTTCTGACATCAGCCAGTACAGCCGGGAATGAAGAAGCTTTTTTCCGGATCGCATCCAATACAGACTTAAGATACAAATTGATTATAAGCAACTGGATTGTGGATAATCTCAGTTTTATGGCAAAACTCTTTTCCCGGGAAGCCACGGAAGCTCAGGAAAGCAATCTGGCTGATGATGAAAGACTACTGGGGGAATTGCGCAATTATATTATACGTTATTATGATTTTAGAAATCTTCCGCCCTTCCCTTCCGAGAGCGTGATTGAAAAGGACAATTATTTTGTTATGGGGGACAACAGATACAATTCTCTAGACCTCCGGCACGGACTCCATTCTCAGGACCGCTTCTTCGTAAAAGATGACAGGAACACCTTTGTTCATAAATCCTATCTGAACCCCATGACTATTGAGGAAACCGGAATTGAGGGATTTGTCGTGTTCCGCCTCTTTCCGCTCGGCAGGATAGGGATCCCCTGATATTTGAGGCTGTTCATCAGCCTCTTTTTTTTTCTAAAAAGACCTTAATCAAGTTCCTGCCAGTCTCTCTCCAAGGGTGGAGGGAATCACTGATTTTTCATCAATTGTGTTAATTGGATTTATAAACCATAATGTATTTATGATTTCAGTTACATCAAATTCCATCCATCCCATGACTCTCGAACTTGAGAGAAGGATTCTGCATAATCCTCTATTAAACATTGATACATTTATAATCCCCTCCCCCTATGTTAAAAACCCCAATCTTGTTAAAGATTATGAACACAGTTTTGTCTATATGGAAGAGGGTGAAATGCTCGGCTATATACTCGTATACTCGGACAAAGACAAAAAGGACTTTCTTATTTACAAGGTTATCACCAGTCCCTTCGGACGTGGAATGGGTATCGGAAGGCTCTTTATTGAATATCTGTCGGAAAAAGTCCCTATGGGATCATCAATTAACCTCTATGTGTGGGAAAGACAGCAGGATACAATGGACTTCTTTTCAAATATGGGGTTTCAGTCTCAGGAAACCATCGTATACAGGAACCTGAATTATCACTATTTTACTTCAACTAAAACCCAGATTATAAAAAGTCGGAGTACGGAAAAACTAAAAGGATCCAATGCCCAGGAGGAGATCGGGAAGACAAGACATGACGCCAGAAAAGTGGTGCGCCTTCTTTCATCTATGGTAGATAAGCTGGCCCTGGAGAACTGCAGCAGAATTATAGAAGACATCAACAGGGAAACCACAGGACTGGTCAATGTTCTCAACTCATTCAGAGACAGCATTGAGACAATTCATGAAGTGGATCTGAAAATCCTGATTGTCGAGAGGATAATTCCCTTTATAGATACTTCGATTAGAGACTGTGAGATTAAATTTCATATGGAATCGCGGATTTCATCAATCAAGGGATCCTATGTCAACATCAGTCGTGCACTGATTAATCTGGTGTCCAACTCAATCGAAACCATTAAGGAAAAGGGAGAAAAGGGCATTATAACACTGGAGCTGACCCAGGATGAAGAATATGTCTATCTGACCGCCGGTGACAATGGTATGGGAATTAAACCGGAACTGATGAAGAGGGATACTCTGGGATACCCGGAATTTGTCGGCCGAACGACAAAACAGAGAAAGAAAGGTGAAGGACTGGGTACGATTCAGATATTCTCCACAATCGGAGTGGAAAATATAACCATTAACAGTGTTCAGGGAGAAGGAACCTACTGGACCCTGCGTTTCAGAAAAAAAGAGAAAGAGAAAGAGAAGTGGTTTCTCAGCCTGGAAAGGCGGTTTTTTGAGTTTAAGGATCTAAGAGAGGGGATCCGGCTGACAAAAAAAACCCCTAAAAATGTGATCATTTCCACGATCTGGTTAATGAGACAAAAAGAGATTTTTCTCTTTGACCTGATTATGCAGTTCAGCAAATTCCACAATATGCGTGATGTATACAGACAGACTCTTCTCTATCTGCAGGGACACGAGTCAGAAGAAAAACTGAAAGAGACTATTGGCGAATATCGCTGTGATCAGCCGGTGATAAAAAACTGGATGATAGAGATCTGTCTGGACATAAGAAAGACCATGTCGGATCTCGAGGAAATCGTCGATATTGAGGACTATAAAGGTGAGCTTTTTAACAGTTATGGTCAGGCGATCGGGAATATTATGATCTTTACTCTGGATCCGGAAAACGGCAATTTTCTGGTGACCGACAGAAAACTGGCGGAACATCTCGATTTTGTCTATTACCTGGGAAAAGAACGGGATGAACTTCTCAGAGGTGAGTTTATCGGTGATATGAAAACCCTCGACAATCCCATTCTCTTCGGTGTCTGGGATATCTCCTCCGACGAAGATCTCATTAATAAACTGAAACTGATACGCGAAGGAGCCAAAAGGCTGGTGGAAAACGGAATTGATGAGGGCAAAAAGCTGGCCTTCTATCAGACGACCTACTGCGACAATGCCAATGATATCAACACGGACAAAACGACCACATTCGGAGAGTTTATCAATCTGCCCGATGACCAGCTGGAAAAATTCAAACGCGAGGCCGATGACGAACTGCAGGGATTTCTGGTTTATCGCGACTAAAGGTATCTGGAGGTCACTCTAACCAGGCCCCTCTCAGTCTCCTCAAAGCATACTATTACCCACAAATATATTTTTTATATCAATAATGAAAATTCTGAAAAACGAACCAAATTATCAGTGGA
>JAEINM010000342.1 GCA_016342385.1 Spirochaetaceae bacterium
TCTAACAGATCTTGCATTAGCTCAGGAAGAAAAGACGGGAACAAGGCTCTATAGTCTTTCAACTCAGATTCATAAAGAAAAAAAGGCATATTACGACAAGCTGGATGTCGTTCAAAAAGGTGGTGGTGATATCACTGTTTGGCTCTCATGGTTTCTGGAAATTTATGCTCATAGTATAGAAAGTTCTTTTGAGATCATAAAAGGAGCAATGATGTCTCAAAAATTCTATTCCAATATTGCCAATATTGCTCTAAATGAAAGACAGCTAAAGGTTCTGGGTAAAATGGTTGAGAAGCTTCCCGATGATTATACCGGTGGGCTGACAAATAAAAAGTATACAGCTATTACAAAAGTGAGTATTGCGACAGTAAAAAGAGATATTAAGGAAATGGTGGATCAGGGAATACTGATTGTTGGAGAAGAAAAAGGTCGATCAACAAAGTATCAAATTAATCGATCTCTGGTTGAGTGAATTATACCCTCGCTATAGCTTGCCACTCATCTTGGATCGATTTCCGTTCAATTTATAAAATAAAAAACCGTAATTCATTAAAAATAATGAATTACGGTTTTTTTTTATTGGAGGTGGCGGGAATCGAACCCGCGTCCTAAAGGGCGTGAAATAAACATCTACAAGTTTAGCCGCTTCTACTTATTTCAGTTAGACTTAGGCGAAGCCGCCGACCCGTCTATTCTTAGTTTACTTTAGTGTCCTTCCGGTACCGTAAACATTACCGGTAGTAAGTCCCTATTGTTTCGGATTCCAAGCGCTTAGGAACAGCAACGCAAGGGTCCGTTAGCAGACTATGCTGCTAGTGCAAAAGATTCGTTTTCTTCGTTTGCAATTATGTTTTTTGACAGTTTAAAGAGTTAACGCTCTACTTGCAGTCTACACCCCGACAGCCTTCAGTCGAAACCGGGGCACCCCCGTTATATACGTCTAAATTACATATTAATCCCCGACAAGTCAACAGTCATCAATTCATATAATTGTTTTTAACCTGAGGAAAAACAGTACCTGCTTTGTTTCCATTGAAAGATTTTTAAATGACTTCATCATTCTCCCTTCTCACCCTTCGGGGGATTCAGGGAGCTTAGCCCCTAATAATCGTTCCTGAAATTCCTCGCCGCATCTCTATCCTGATCTTTTTTCTTAATCGTGTCCCGTTTATCAAAATCCTTTTTACCCTTACAGAGTCCCACTTCCACTTTGACAAGACCATCTTTCAGGTAGAATTTCAGAGGAATCAGAGTGTATCCTCTCTCATTGACTTTTTTTTCCAGTTTGTGAATCTCTTTTTTATGAGCCAGCAGTTTCCGGCTTCTCTCCGGTGAGTGGTTGTTTATGTTTCCGAAATTGTAGGGCGTTATATGCAGCTTATTCAGAAACATTTCATCTCTTACAATCTCCACAAAACTGTCGGTAAAAGAGAACTGTGAAGCTTTAAGAGATTTGACTTCTGTTCCTTTTAAAACAATTCCGCATTCCAGGGATTCTTCTACAAAGTAGTTGAATCTTGCTTTTCTATTGGTTCCCAGCACATTGGATGGTGTTTTTTTCTTTTTTTGTCCCATATTTAAATCCTGTTTTAATCTATTCTGTTGTTAAATATTATTCCCCTCTACCTCTGGGATAGGGGGCGGGAGTGAAGATTCCTGTTTCCCGGGATCCCTCAAAAATGCCCATTTAGCATAAATAATCTCTTGAAGGGATTATAGGTTTAGAAAAATCTCTTGTCAACGGAACAGCCCCTATGATATTCTCACTTACAACAGCATAAGTTGATAAGAGAGGAGCTTTAAATAAAGTATGGCGGTTAGATTCAAACGATCTTACAGAGACAGAAAAAAAGCTGTTGCCAGAAGAAAAAAGACTATCATCAATGTACTAATACTGGTTTTTTTCTTTCAGGTTCTCTTCTCGGTTTTCTTTGGCACAATCAGAGTAGATTCCATCTCCATGGAACCCAGCATGGAAGTAGGGAGTGCGATGATTTTCTCACCCTTTGTTTACGGGTATAAAATCGGAACATCTATCAAAAGGTTTCCTCAGGTCAAAGCTCCTGAACGGGGAGATATTATTGTACTGACTCCTCCTTATGTGCAGGAGAAAAGGGGATTTGTCACCTTTTTGTTCTCAATCATCCGGTTTTTAAGCTTTGGTAAGATAAATCTCTCATCCCTTCTGTCAGAATCCTGGGAAAACAGGTTTCTTGTTAAAAGAATTATTGCCCTTCCCGGAGACACTGTCAAAATGTCGGATTTTACAGCATCGATCAAACCGGGTAATTCCGAGTATTTTTTAAACGAATTTGAAGTCATCCATTCCAGTTATGATACCAATATGGGAGAACTTCCCGCCGGTTGGAATGATTCTCTCCCTTTTTCCGGGAATATGGATCCTGTGACCCTGGGAGACAATGAATATTTTGTCTTGGGAGATAACAGGATGCAGTCCAGTGACTCAACCAGCTGGGGAATTCTCCATAAAGATCGTATCGCAGGAAAAATCCTTATGGCCTATTGGCCTCTTAATAAAATTAAAGTGTTTGAATGAAATTCATTCCCCTCTACATTCATATCCCTTTCTGCCGGAGTAAATGCAGCTACTGTGCCTTTTACTCCTGTACTGAAAATTCACCTTTGCTCAGGGAGAGATTTCTCGATCAGTTATTGACGCAGATTGAATCTTATAGGGAGCTCTCGGGGGCTGATTTCTTTAAAACAATTTATATGGGAGGAGGAACCCCTTCCTTATTATCTGTAGAAAATTTGAAAAGACTGTTTGATTTCCTCGGGATGTATATTAATTCCTCTCTGGAAGAGTTCTCCATAGAATGCAATCCCGAAGATATTACGGAAGAATTTATCTCTTTTCTCAATAGAAGCCCTGTAAACAGAATCAGTCTCGGAGTGCAGAGTTTTAATGATGATGTATTGCGAAAATCCGGCCGGAAAGTGGATTCACGAACAATTAATAGAGCAATAGACAGAATAAGGCAGAACTGGAAGGGGCGATTCAGCATTGATATCATATCAGGTCTTCCCGGACAAACTCTGGAAAATCAGAAAGAAGACATTAAAAAAGCCGTATTTTCGGGAGTGGATCATATCTCATGCTATTCTCTTATACTTGAAGAGAATACGCCATTGTCGGAGAACCGGAAATACATTCCCGAATCTGAGGAAGAAGAGATGATGTGGACCATCTGTCATGATTTTCTCATTCATAGTGACTTTAAGCATTATGAAATTTCCAATTATTCCCGTTCCCATAATGAGAGTCTCCACAATCTTCAGTATTGGAAAATGAATGAATACATCGGTTGCGGACCTGGCGCTGTCTCTATGATCTATCATGAGGGAATAAAGAGAATTACCAATCCACAGGACGTCAATGATTTTATGAAAGGCCATGAAGAGATCATCGAACCCTTCGATTTCCTTTTTGAAAATTTTATGATGGGTCTGAGAACAGAAAAAGGAATCGACAGAGAGGAGTTTTTTAAACGGTTTTCCCATTATCCCGAAGATTTTATTGTTCATACTATGGCAGAGGAAAAAGAGAATACCTTCCGCATGACCCATAGTCATTTTTCCCTTTCTGACGATTCCCGGATGTTCATGAACCGGATTCTAATAAAGATTTATGACGAATTATCTCGTAATACAATTGATTTCCCGATTAATTGGCCATAAGCTTCTATATTGACAGCGTAATTTCTCATATGATAATTTAGATCTATATAAACAGAATTAAAAAATAAGGAGCTAATATGTCCGGCCATAGTAAATGGGCTACTATCAAACATAAAAAAGGGGCCCTCGATGCAAAAAGAGGAAAGCTTTTTACCAAAATAATAAGAGAATTGACAATCGCTGCCAGGCAGGGTGGTGGTGATCCGGAAATGAATCCGAGACTCAGAACTGTTATATTAAAAGCCAAAGCCGCAAATATGCCGAAAGATAACATGGAAAAGGCGATAAAAAAGGGAACAGGCGATCTGGAGGGAGTCGATTATACAGAGCTTCAGTATGAAGCCTACGCTCCCGGAGGTGTCGGTTTGATCATAGATACCCTCACGGATAATAAAAATAGAACAGCAGCTAATATCAAGAGCCTCCTGACGAAAGGTGGTGGTCAGCTGGCAGCACAAGGTGCTGTCTCCTATCAGTTTAATCGGAAAGGTCTCATTACTTACAATGCCGATGAAGTGGATTTTGACAAACTATTTGAAGCCGCCCTGGAAGCAGGAGCAGAGGATGTGTCGGAAGAAAGTAAAATAATTGAAGTGACAACCGAGCCCTCTGACTTTGCCAATGTTCTTGAATCACTCCAGGGAGCGGGATTTGAGCAAATTGAAGCTGAATTATCTATGGTTCCCGATACTACGGTTGAACTGGAACATGAAAAAATAACAAAAGTATTACATTTAATTGATAAAATTGAAGATGATGATGATGTTCAGTCAGTGGCGTCGAACCTGAATATACCCGATGATTATGAAATGGTTTAAAGAAATTCGGAGCAGGCTTCTGAGAATTGCGGCTAGGGAATAATGGCAAGAATAATCGGAATTGATCCCGGCCTGGCTAATGCGGGCTGGGGAATTATCGATGTAAAGGGGAACCGTCTGACTTATGTTGCCCACGGTGCCATAAAGACA
>JAEINM010000343.1 GCA_016342385.1 Spirochaetaceae bacterium
TGATCTATCAGGCTGAAATCCGGAGCTGTGTCATTTTTTTCAAGTTTTCCCATTTAATTCTCCTCTTTTTTTCTGATTTTCATATATATACCGCAGCATTTGGGAACTTCTTCCTCTTTTCCGCATAAGTCACAAAAAAATGTAAATTTATCAAGTTCCATCTCTTTTGTGCAGCAAATGGGTGCATCCTTTCTATTCCCGCATTCTGTGCAATATAATTCTTTTGTACTGTAACTATACATATTAACCTCATTCTTATATAGTAATAGTTACTATTAAGAGAATGATTTGTCAACACAAATTATTACTTGCTAACTTTCTATTCTATCATTAGTTTATATACATCATGTGGAGAAATGAATGACAAGCGACAATTGTATACTGGTTATATTCGGAGCTTCGGGAGATTTAACCGGAAGAAAACTAATTCCGGCTATGTTTGATTTAATGAAAGGCGGCCATTTGCCCGATAGGTATAAAATTCTGGGAGTGGGAAGAAGTCAATATAATGATCAGACATTCCGGGAGAAATTAAACCTGGAGACTCAGGAGGAAGGAGATGATTATTCACTCTTCCTGGAAAATGTATTTTACCAGTCAGCTGATACGGCTTCGGAAGATGATTATAGGAAATTGGAGGAACGGCTTACAGAGCTTAACAGAAAATATAAAACAGAAGGCAATTATATTTTTTATCTGGCCACTCCGCCTCAGCTTTATTCTGTCATTCCCCGACTCCTCTGTCAGCTGGGTTTAAGCAAAGAAGACAAGGGATGGAGAAGGTTAGTTATCGAAAAACCATTCGGAGTTGATCTGGAATCAGCACGTCAGCTGAACAGGGATATCCTTTCCTGTTTTAAAGAGAGTCAATTGTATAGAATTGACCATTACCTGGGAAAAGAAACAGTACAGAATATTCTTGTTACCCGATTCGGTAATGGTATATTTGAACCTCTCTGGAATAGGAATTTTATCGATCATGTTGAGATAACAGCTGCTGAGAGTCTTGGAGTTGAAAAAAGGGGGGGCTATTACGATAGTTCCGGTGCCTTAAAAGATATGGTCCAGAATCATCTTCTTCAACTGACAGCTCTTGTCGCTATGGAGCCTCCCGCCTCACTCGATTCAGATGCTATCAGAAATGAAACCCTAAAAGTGTTTCAATCACTAAAACCACTGGATAGAGAGAACCTCAATAAACATTATATACGCGGGCAATATACTTCATCGAAAATAAAAGGTGAGATTGTCAAAGGTTACAGAGAAGAGAACGGGGTTGATCGGGAGTCGAGAACTGAAACCTATGCTGCCATAAAATTCTATATTGAAAACTGGCGCTGGGGGGGAGTCCCCTTTTATATCAGAACCGGTAAAAAACTGCCCACCAGGGTTACAGAGATTGTGATCCACTTTAAGTCAACTCCTCATCGATTATTTAAAAAAGCTTTCGGAACAATGGATAATTTCAACAAAATGATAATCCGCATACAACCTGATGAGGGAATACTGCTCAAGTTCGGGATGAAAATGCCTGGAGCGGGATTTAATGTCAAAGAGGCCAATATGAGTTTTCGTTATTCCGAACTTTCCAGTGTTCAGTTAACATCTGCCTATGAGAGGCTGTTGCTTGATTGTATTCATGGTGATTCTACCCTCTATGCCAGAGGAGATGCTGTTGAGGCCTGCTGGGAATTTATTCAGCCATTAATTGATGAAGATAAATCGGGAAAACCTCAGATTTTCGGTTATCCTGCCGGTAGCTGGGGGCCGGAACATGCCGATGACTTTATCGAAGGGGAGGGCTGCACCTGGCGATATCCCTGTAAAAATCTGACAAATGACGGATTGTTTTGTGAGTTGTGAAGTTATGGAAAAGAGAATATTTGATACCGGAGAAGATACGGCAGCAGCCCTGGCAGCTGAATTGTACAATAGAATCGCAGAAGTTCAGGGCGAGGTTTATATAGCTCTCTCCGGTGGAAGCACTCCCACCCTTCTCTTTTCTATTTTATCAGCTGATTACAGCCAGAAAATAGAGTGGTCAAGAGTAAAATTCTTCTGGGTTGATGAGAGGGCTGTACCTCCAGAGGATGTGCAAAGTAATTACAGAATGACTGCAGAGACATTATTAAATCATATCAATATACCCGATACAAATGTATTCAGAATCAGGGGGGAGAGTCCCGTAAAAAAGGAAGTTCTCACATACGCAGAGATCATTAGAACTAACGTCCCTTTTGTCAATGGTCTGCCAGTATTTGATATTATCCTTTTGGGTCTTGGAGATGATGGACATACGGCATCTATTTTCCCCGATCAGATGGAATTACTAAAATCTAAAGAGATTTGTGCTGAGGCTGTCCAGCCCCAGAGTGGACAGACGAGAATGACTCTGACTGGCCCCGTAATCAATAATAGCAGATCAGTCTATTTCCTTGTTTGCGGTAAAAATAAAGAGGACATGGTAAAACGAATCCTCAATAAGGATCCTCGATATCCGGCCTCTTTCATTCAGCCGAATAAAGGTCATTTGTATTTCTATCTGGATAAAGAGGCTGCCGGGGAATAATTATATATCCACATCAGGTTTTCATCTAAAAAGTTTCAAAATCATCATTATAAATATTTTCTATATTGTCCTGATCCTTTCTCCCTTTGATACTTGGTTCCGGAGAAATAGTTATACCGGTTTCTGAAACATTTTTTGTACTCTTCAGTTGAGCAGGGTTATTTCTTGAAATTGTTTGCTCAGGTATAGTTTTCGGGGAGTAAGCTCTCTTTGATATTTTAAAATACTCTATGGTTTGTTTTAATTGTTCCGCCTGAGCTGCCAATTCTTCAGAAGTTGATGCCAACTCTTCCGAGGACGAGGCATTGTTCTGGATTATTTTATCCAGCTGCTGTATAGCACTCATAATCTGATCCACACCAGTCTGTTGTTCATTGCTGGCTGCACTGATCTCTTCGACCAGTTCGGCAGTTCTCTCTATGTCTGGAACAAGTCTGGTAAGTTTTTCCCCTGATCCCTGAGATAATCTGACTGTCTTTGACGCTAGTTCGGTTATCTCCCCTGCGGCATTTTGGCTCCTTTCTGCAAGCTTTCTCACTTCTGAAGCCACTACGGCAAATCCCTTCCCATGTTCACCGGCTCTTGCTGCTTCAATAGCGGCATTTAAAGCTAATAAATTGGTCTGTCGGGCAATCTCTTCGATAATGGAAATTTTTGAAGCAATCTCTTTCATGGCTGCGACAGCCTGTTCTACTGTTTCGCCGCTTTCCCTGGCATCAATAGCTGCTTTATGGGCAATTTTTTCTGTCTGGCTGGAATTATCGGCATTTTGACTAATATTGGAACTCATCTCCTCCATAGAGCTGGAAACTTCCTCTGCACTGGCAGCCTGTTCTGCTGCACCACTGGATAGCATCTGGCTGGAGTCACTCAATTGAGAACTTCCTGAAGCAATATGTTCTGCTGCGGCTGTTACTTTACCAACTATTTCCTGTAAATTTTGCGTCATATTGTTAAGGGATTTTCCCAGAGTTCCGATCTCATCTTTTCGGGAAAGAAGGTCCGGTTCTACTTCTACCATCAAGTTGCCTGAAGCAATGGTTTTGAGGTATCCTGAAGTCTGCAGGATCTTTTTTATTACTGTTGTATTAAGGATGTAAGCTATAACCGCAAGAGCCAGTAAAATTATTAATCCCGATATTATTGTTATAGGCAAAACGGATTTTATTATTTTATTATCAAGTGATTTTTTAGGGTAGAAGACACTCACAATCCATTCAGTATTTTCTATGGGAGAAGTAAAACCCAAATCTACTGAACCATCTTCGTGAATTACTTCAAAGCTATGCTCCAATCCGGAAGTCATATTTTTTAAGACAATATCAACATCAGTAATGCCCAGTTGGTCTGCCAGTTCATTCAAATTATAGATTTGAGAAAAATCCTGAATATCGGGATCAAATATAATATTTCCGCTTTTAGTGAATACACTTATCATCGCATTATATTCTTTAGCTTTCGCTGTGGCGTAATTAATTATTCCTCCAAGTCCTATATCAATAGCAGAAACACCCAGAAGCTGATTGTTTTCTTTAATCGGATAACTGATAGATACAGCAGTCGGATCGGTATTTTCCACTCCTTCCGGATTCAGATAAGGCTCGGTGACATATACATCATCATTTTTAACTGGACCTCTATAATAATCATTCTCTCTCCCGTCATAATCATCGGGAACCTGTATCCATGTATTAATCAATAGTGCTCCGGTTTTTTCGGAAACAGTATAGGCAAGAGCCACATTTTCATCAACAAATCCGTTCATTGTTTCCAGATAGAGATCGTAATCCGGAAGCTGCTGGTATACCTCCTGTACATAACCCAGAGGGGGTGGATTTTTCATGATTGATTTTATTATGGGAAGGTTGGCGATATCTTTCGCTTTTTGACCCAATTTCTGTAATTCAGCATATATTCCATTTGCCACTTCACTAACCAGGTACTGCTGTTGAAGAAGAATCTCCTTTTCTACAGTATTTTTCTGTATAGTAAAAGTTAATGAACTTGTTATGATCAAAATTAAAAGTGGAATTCCTATGAGCATTACTAAAAATTTAGCGGTTAGTTTCATATACACCCCCCATCAA
>JAEINM010000344.1 GCA_016342385.1 Spirochaetaceae bacterium
GTCCCGATTTCTTATCGGAGAGTAAAGTGACCAGCATTGAAAATAGGGCTATGGGAATAAAAACCACATGAGACAGATGATTTGGCAGTGAAATAAAGAGAATAATGATATAAGCGACCAGAATACTAATGGTCAATATGCTGAAAAATAAAATATCAAGTTGTGTGTTTGAAGCAAATTTCGGAGAAAAAATATTGAAATAGATAATACCAAAAATAAAGAGGAAAGCGGCAAAAAGAAATGGTGATACAAATGAAAGAAAATTGTTACTGCCTTTAATATTTTTTATAGCCAGTAACTTTGCTTCAATTTCCGGGGTTACAACTAATCCTTTTTCCAGGATTAATTCTCCCTTATCCATAAAAATCTCAACAGGCTTAACTCTGGATACAGCCTGATCCCGGCTCAATCTGCTGTTAAATTCATCGAGAAAACAGTTTTCACGGATAAAGAAAACGGCAAAGACTTCTATGGTTCTTAAATCTGTCTGTGGAAGATTTTCAGCTTTTAACTCATTCCGGATATAGAGAGAAAGTGTCTCTTTTCTGGGGATCTGATTGTATTTAACTATAGTTTTATCAAAATCATCACCCATTTCCCTCCAAATTTCCATAATACCCGAGGGAGGAATACTAAACGCTTCGTCAGTAAAGATAACTCCACGATTCATAATATTCTGAATAATATTTCTTGAAAGAGCCAGATTCTGCAATAATTGGGGATCTTCCAAAACTTCTTCTAGTTGAACTTCTTCTACAATACCCTGAAATTTACCAGTAAACCCCGGGGAAGAGCTATTAAAAATATTATTTTTAATAAGATCGTCAATTTCCTGAGTAAAATCATCAAATTCAACCATAACTGCTCTGGTAATTTCATCATAGATTTTATAAACAGGAAAAGCCAGAGAAGCTGCCAGTTCTTTCTTTTTTTCAGTATTGACTTCATCGATCAGATATACTTCAGAATTTGAATAAACATCATCTTTTACAACATCGCCAGTTTTATAGTTGAGATAATTGTCTTCATTGAAGATAATATCAAAATTCCCGAAAAAAGAAAACATGAAGACACACAGTGCAAAAGATGAGATGGTCGTTATGAGAGGGATTGACAGTCTTTTCTTTTTTTTACTGAATTCTACAGACTTTTTTTGAATGATTTCAGCCATTGTACCTGCTTGTTATATCCATCTTACCCCTATAAATTTGATTTTACTTATTATTTGTTAATATGGTCAAGTTTGATTTTATCAGAACTCCGTATCAACATTCCACTCTTCATCTTCCAGTTCAGCTTTAACCCTGAATTTCTGTATAGGATTCCAACGGACAAGAATGGAAAATATTGAATCCCATTTTGTATCAAAAACTCCCGTACTGACCTCTTCCAGATAAGGTTTCCCTTTATAGCTCAACTCAAGATCCCAATCATGCAGTTTATGGACCATGGTGATCTCCATAGAATTCATATTGAAAAAGGATTCCCGGCGATCCTGCTGATCTTTACTAAAAAAATTAAAGGATTTTAACAAATCCTGAAAAAAACTATATTCCTCCACTATACCATAGTATTCCCTTAGTGAAGGAAAATACAGGAATACCTGTTTGTTTAACATATTCATTTTGAACGTGAGATCCAGGAACTGGAATATACTGAGATTATATGATAAGTCAAAATTTAATGATGATAAATGATATTGCTGAAGGTTCATAGTGAACCCCGTATAGACTGAAAAACCCATATTCATTCTGTTTTTCCATAGGAGAGGACTCTTGTAATTGTAATTATATTTCAAAGACATGGTTGTGGGGATGAATTTTTTTATAGCGATATCTGAATCTTCTTCTGTGTCCCATGTGTACTTTTCAGTTTCTTTATCCCATTCATAATCAATGGCATATGCCATATTATATGTACCGGTAAATCCCCAGAGTTTGAGAGTGCTGGTACTATTTGTATATGTTTCCTGATCAAAGTCATAAACCAGTGTTTCTGATACTGAAATTTTTTCAGTAGGGTTGTAATTACTGGTGAAAGTGATTGGCTCGAGAGACCATTCTTTTTCTTTTGGTTCAACAAGCTCTGAATCGCTTCCGGCTACACTTTGAATTTCTTTGTAGACGGCCCTGAGACTGACTGAATTCGTCCAGTTAAGAAGTGACAAGGTGATTTTCGGACTTATTGACTGTTCAATATCCAGAGGGTCAATAGTGGTATCTAATGCGGTTGACGCTGTCAGATAGGGGATCTTGAAATTGATATTTAAACCTGTTTTATGTGCCTTGATATAATCCTGGTCCCATTCAATCCACGAATCTTTATAGAGATCTAACTCATTTACATACTCTCGTAAGTCATCACCACTGTATTGTCCCAGGTTTAAATCTTCATCATATTTTCTGGTAAAAAGAAGAGTATTAAAAAAATAGTCGATCGTAGAACCGCTGAAATAAGGTAAGTCCTTGAGAGGCTGGATAATAAAATGGTTGTTATTTGTCCATTCTAATTTTTTCTTTATTATCTCCTGTAAAAATTCCTGATCATTTTTCTCTCCAAAATACAAAAGATTATTACTGGTAAAATGAGTATTACCGGACAGTTCAAAAATATTATCTACAAAATTAAATGAATATTTCAAGTCTGCATTGTTATTATTTGTATAGGTAGATTTTAATATGGAAAACTCGATGCTATCCGGATCCGTCCATGTTTCAGAATCTGTATAGGAAATAAAATTAAAAAATCCGCTAAATGTATAGTTGATATTTGCGGAGAAAGACTCATATTCATCAACGATGGCGATGCTTTCCATTTTTTCAGGACCATAGAGCCCCAGTCCCTGGTCCAGAGAAGAAACATCATCGCCAATGTCCTCATTCCTGCTCCAGGGATTTTTCAGTCTTCCCCCATCTGAATCAATCTTTTCAGATGATTCATCTTTGTTCATACTGCTGTATTCAAATAAGACTCCCGATATATCCAGGTTTGTCTTTGGAAAAGTCATATTCGTGGGATAAAAAAACTGCCGCCCCGGATCATAAGGTCTGTTCTTCTGTGATGAAGAGTATAATTCATTATCCTTTTTTCCCCACTGTATATTGACAGAGAGATTGCTGAGAGTAAAACGATTGATATAGGAACCGGCCCAATCAGTGAATTCTTCAGGGGCCTTCAGAGAACCGTCGAGTGACCAAATTAGAGAATTATCGCTTACTACTTCCTGGTCTTCTTCTTCATAGGTAGTCTGAGCCAACAGATAATTCAGCCATTCGAAATTCTCTTCCCTCGTTTTAAAATCACTAACGAACCAGGGGTCTGTCAGGTATTTAAAATTTACAGTGAAATTCTGGACTGTAAATTTAAAAGTTAATCCCCAGCGGAAAGGAATGCTCTGGCCGAAAAGCATAGAGGAATTCCATTCAGCCTTATAATCATTTTCCATAAAATAGTTGGTATATGAACTCCCCGCCTGAGGAGGTTTTATACTTTTACTGACAGCCATGGCGAGATCGAAATCTAAACTCTTGAATCCGAGGAATTGACCAATAGACCCTTCTATACCTGTATATCCCCCTAAGCGGGAATAGTAGTCGAGTTTATACTTTATATAGTCAGTTGAGTTATCTTCTACTTTCCCTTTCTCTTTAAAAAGGAACAATCCCTCAGGGACAAGATTATATGTTTCATCGGAATCGGCAATATTAATAAAAATTGATTCATTACCCTCCTTACTTTCTTTTCTTCCCAGCAAATACGATGTGGTTTGAATAAAATACCCGGACCGCGTATCTGAGCCGATTGCAGGATTAAAAAACATATCATTACCCGGTAGATGATAAAAGGGAATATAGAGCACCGGAACATTTCCAACATAAAAAATGGCATTGAGGATGGCCCACTCTTCAGGTCCGAGAATCCAGATTTTACTGGCTTTGATATTATAATGAGGATCTTCCTCATCACATGATGTTATTGAACCATCGCTCAGGACAACTACATCACCCTCTCCCTTTTTGATTGATTCTCCGCTGAAGATAAATTCTATTTCCTGTTCATTCACATCCTGAGTTTTTTTAAAATCGCCTTTTAAAATAACCCCTTTCCAGCTTTGAACATTAAAAGTAAAGTTATCTCCTGTATACTCTTCCTCTGTACCGTTTTCATCTTTTATATAGAGAACGTTTCCTTTTGCAGTCATTGTATCAATGGTCTGATTAAATATAACAGAGTCAGCTTCAATAGTATGAGTAATATTCTTTGCCGGCTGCTTGACAATCAATTTCACACGGCCACTGATTCGAACATAATCTTCTTCTATTTCTTCTATAGTATAGTAATCCGTTGAATCAGCTGTAATGATTTTTACAATGGTTGAATCAGAGTTATTCTCTTCAAAATCAGCTTGTCTTTTAATATTGTAATATTTATACAATTGATTCCGTAGAGTTTCAGTGTTCCCCTGATCTTCTAGTCCCTGTTCACGACACCAGTTAAGGAGTTCATAATAAGAGGCAGTACTGATATCACTATATATAGTTTTTTCATATAAAGATTGTATTTCTTCTGTGACTTCTGTGACTTCTGTGACTTCTGTGACTTCTGTGACTTCTGTGACTTCTGTGACTTCTGTGACTTCTGTGACTTCT
>JAEINM010000345.1 GCA_016342385.1 Spirochaetaceae bacterium
TCCCGATAACAATGTGGCTGAAAATAGTATCAGGCCTTTTGTAATTGGAAGGAAAAACTGGTTGTTCAATGATACCCCGAAAGGGGCTCACGCTAGTGCAGCCCTTTATTCTCTGGTTGAAACTGCAAAAGCCAATGATGTAGAACCTATGCATTATTTGAATTGCATTTTTCAAAAAATTCCGATGGTTTCAGATAAAAATGAATTGGAAGCTTTACTGCCCTGGAACATTCAAAAAGCAGATCTCATAGGTTAACTCATCCTGTCAATACGGGCCGTTATGGGCGCTTACGAGAAAGCTGTAGGACTGTCGGCTTTATCAATTTATTTTTTTGATGGAAGAATGTCGGTAATTGATCCATCGACTATCTCTGCGGCAAAGGCGAAAGTTTCAGCCAGAGTCGGGTGAGCGTGGATGGTTTTACTGATATCCTCTGCATCGGAGCCCATTTCCAGCGCTAGTAGGGCTTCGTGAATTAACTCTCCCGCATTGTGACCGCAGATCCCGGCTCCGATAATCCTACCCGTTTCTTTGTCAAAAAGTACTTTTGTTGTTCCGGTCGAAGCATCTGAACTGAGTGCTCTTCCGCTGGCTCCCCAGCGGAATTTTCCCAGCTCATATTCCATATTCTTATCTTTGGCCTCTTTTTCTGTGACACCCATCCAGGCTATCTCTGGATTCGTATAGGCCACAGAAGGAATTGTGAGCGGCTGGAAAGCGGCTTTTTTTCCGGCAATGACTTCTGCTGCGACTTTCCCTTCATGTGTGCCTTTATGAGCTAGCATAGGATTTCCCACAACATCACCGATGGCATATATCCCTTCCACATTCGTCTTTAGTTGTTCATTGACTGAAATGAAGCCTCTTTCATCGAGTTCAAGCCCGATTTTCTCTCTAGAGAATCCCTCAATGTTTGGTCTTCTGCCGACGGCGACTAAAACGACATCAAATTTGTCTGATTCCGGAGCCTTAGGACCTTCAAAGCGGGCGATCATTCCACTCTTTTGAGTTTCAATAGCAACTACTTTAGTTTTTGTGTAGATCCTGTATTTCTTTTTCAGTTTTAAAAACAGCGGTTGAACCAGATCTTTGTCAGCCGGAGGAATCAGGTGATCCAGCATTTCGACAATTGTTATCTCTGAACCGAGAGCACTATAGATCTGAGCCATTTCCAGGCCGATTATGCCTCCTCCGATTATGAGAAATCTCTTCGGGATGCTTTTCAGTTCCAGAGCATCAGTAGAATCCCAAATACGATCATCTTCCGGTATACCTGGTAGTTTTACGGGATGAGATCCTGTGGCGATTATGGCCTTTTTGAAAGAGACCTCTTCATCTCCTTCCGCGCCACGGATAATAAGAGTTTTTCTATCCTTAAACTCCCCTTTTCCGACTAATGTTGTTATTTTCCTGGCCCGACACAGCTGATCAAGGCTATCAGTGAGCTGGGATATGACAAGTTTTTTATAATCTCTCATTTTATCAATGTCAATTTCCGGTTTGCTGTATGTTATGCCGAATTTGGCAATTCCTTCGGTTTCTTCCATAATAAGTGCACCGTGTAATAGTGTTTTTGAGGGAATACATCCCACATTCAGACAAGTTCCACCAAGACTGGCATACTGATTAATCAGACAGACTTTCAGCCCCAGATCAGCTGCCCTGAAAGCAGCGGTATAACCAGCGGGGCCTCCCCCCAGAACAGCTACATCATAGATATTTTTTTCAGACATGGATTCTCCTTACAATAGAGTAAAACTCTTTTCAGATCTTCAAGATATAAAGCCAGGCTTCTACAGAACTTGGCCGCTTCGGTGCCGTCAATCACTCTATGATCATAGGAGGAGGATAAGAGCAAAGTCAACCTTGGAATAAAATCATGTACTGAAAATAGGGAAATTACTTTAAAGATAAAAAAGACCATCCCCAATGGGACAGCTTCTTTCTGTATCTAAATTAGTGTTTAGGCACTTGGTCTACGACGTTTCTGAGAATGACTACCCTGATAAGAAAAGGGGTCAGATTTGATATTAGATTTAAATTTTTTCGGTTTATGATGAGTCTGTGAATGTGCTGTTTTCTCTGCTGTTTGATACACTGGTTTAAAGTCTTGTACTTTCTCAACAGTTATAGATTTCTTCAAGAGCCTTTCAATCTGCATTAACTGCTTTTTCTCTTCGTGAGAGACAAAGGATATGGCTATTCCCGATTTACCGGCACGACCTGTCCGGCCGATTCTATGTACATAATCTTCTGGTGTCTGAGGTAAATCGTAATTGACCACATGTGTCAGGTTCTCCATATCTATTCCCCTGGCGGCCACATCAGTTGCCACCAGTGCCTGGAGTTTTCCCGCCTTAAAATCATTTAATGCCCTGGTTCTGGCTCCCTGACTTTTGTCCCCATGGATAGATGAAGAGGGGATTCCGCTTTTTAATAATTGAGTGGACAACCTGTTGGCTCCATGTTTTGTTTTAACAAAAACAAGAACCTGATACCACGATTCTTCTTTGACAAGATGGGCCAGAAGGTGGCGTTTCTGACCTTTTTCTATGTAATGGAGTTTCTGTTCCACTTTTTCAGCTGCTGTATTTCTTGCTGCCACTTCGACGGAAACGGGATTTCTCAATATTCCTGCAGCCAGAGCTTTAATATCTTTTCCATATGTTGCGGAAAACAGAAGATTCTGGCGTTTTTCCGGAAGGAAAGAGAGTATTTTCTTTATATCGCGGATAAAGCCCATGTCGAGCATTCTATCGGCTTCATCTAAAACGAGGATTTCTATTTGAGACAGGCATATATGGTTCTGATTGAGCAGGTCAAGAAGTCTTCCGGGGGTCGCAATTACGATATCGGTGCTGTTTCGAAGTTGTTTAATCTGCGGTTTTATATTGACTCCGCCATACACTTTGACGGGCTTCAATTTTAGAAATTTTCCATAGTCGGAAAAACTTTCTCCAACCTGATCGGCCAGCTCTCTGGTCGGTGTCAGCACAAGAGCACGAGGGTGTTTTGATAATGCCGGATGATTACTCAGATTGTTCAGGATGGGGAGTGCAAAGGCGGCTGTTTTTCCTGTTCCTGTCTGAGCTCCTCCCATTACGTCTTTTCCCTCTAATATGGCGGGAATAGATTTTTCCTGTATTGGTGTTGCTACGCTGTAACCTTTAAATGTTACAGACTTAAGGATTTCGGGCTTTAAGCCCAATTTTTCAAATGTCATTAATTCTCCAAACCAGCCTGCAATATTTATTGCTCCAGTTCAGGCGAATTTTGTTTTTGTATTTATATAGTGGGGTAAACCGGATTTAACTATTATAGACTGGTGAAAATAGCATTAGTCGAAACAAATGTATAGGGCAATTGATGCATTTGTGGAATTTAGATGAGATTAATGTGCAATATGTCTCGAATCCAGGGGGAGCATGGTTCTTTCCTTTATTCCCTTCTCCGAAGCAGCCAATAAATGAGGATGGTGGTTCAGAAAAATCTATTTCTTCTTGGAAGAGCGGTTCTTTTTCATAGGTTTCCCTTTCTGATAGCTATCCGGTCTAGGAGATTTCGGTCCTGACTTTCCGCTTCTACTCTCTTGAGATCGCGATGACTTGAACTTCGGCTTGCCTACACGAGAGCTTCCACCTCTGCTCTCCTCGGATCGAGAGGACTTGAACCCCGGATTACCGGCACGGGAGCTTCTACCTCTGCTCTCTTCGGGCTTTGCAGATTTAAATGGTTTTTCTGAAAAAGTGTGCCCCCCATGTGTCTCATTGGACCGGGTAGATTTAAATCTCAGCTTGCCGACTCTGGTTGATTTCTGCTTCGGAAATTCAGTTTTTTCTTTCCCCGGGTTTTGAGAGCGGGGTGTTCTTTCTGTTTTCTGTTTCAGACCTCGGCTCTGCTTATTGTCTTTTATTTTTTCTTTCATTTTATCCTGTTTTTTTTCATCTTTATTGAGATCTGTATCTAAGTCGTGCTTAGGTTTAAAACCTTCAACAACAGACATGGGAATGGTATATTTTAAAATTTTCTCAATCTTCTTTAACTGATTTTTTTCTGAATAGGAAACGAGAGAAATGGCTATTCCCGATTTTCCCGCACGTCCTGTTCTCCCAATACGGTGTATATAGTCTTCCGGTATCTGGGGTAATTCAAAATTGACTACATGACTTAGATCGTGGAGATCAATTCCTCTGGCGGCAACATCTGTAGCGACCAGTGCTTGTAAATCTCCTTTTTTGAATTCCCGCAGCGCTCTTGATCGTGCACCCTGACTCTTGTCTCCATGAATGGTTGACGATGGGATTCCGGCTTTTAACAGCTGGGAATTTAATCGGTCTGCTCCATGTTTGGTTTTTACAAAAATAAGAACCTGATACCAGGACCCTTCTTTTATCAGGTGAGCCAGGAGGTCAAAACGGTCCTTTTTATCTACATAGTGAACAATCTGTTCAACTTCATCAGCAGCCATGTTTCTTTTAGAGACTTCGACTAAAACAGGATCCTTTAGAATAGCTTTTGCAAGATTTTCAATATCACTGCCATATGTGGCGGAGAATAATAGAGTCTGCCTCTTCCAGGGGATATTCTCCCCGATCTCTTTTATATCATTTATGAATCCCATGTCCAGCATTCGATCTGC
>JAEINM010000346.1 GCA_016342385.1 Spirochaetaceae bacterium
AAAGCGGTTTATGTAATCCAGAGTTGTCATAGGAGAATCGGAGGCTATAAACAAAGCGGCCTTCTTTTTTTTCCCGGCCTGAGAGATACTGTATCCCTTAATTAAATTTCCTCCCACCGAATCTTTAGGTGTTTCTTTTTCATTAATATTAAACTCATCTTTTACAGATTGAGGGATTTCATCATTCTGATCGGCGAAGAGAATCCTTTTCTCAATTGTCTTCAGGTATTTGTTCAATCGGGATTTTAGTTGATTTTCATGTCCCACAATAATAATCTCATCTATCAGATCATCTTGAACAAGAACTTCAAGAGTAAACTGGATCAGAGGCTTTTTTACCATTTGCCCATTAATTTTTACTGAAAATTCATGAAGGGGTTTGTATCCTGTTTCTATAAAATGCTCACCATAATCTTCCTCAACAATATGGATGTATTTTTCAACAGCTTTTTTATTATTATATCCCGCTAGTAGTATTGCACTGTACATATTAAGACCTCGTAAAACTACTATAAATATAAATCAGTCTTATATATTTAACAAAAAGATTATGAAAAGAAATACTATTAAAAGAGCAGAAATCATATAGTCTTTCTTCTGAAAACCCATGTCCGGTAAAGTCGGATTATTATTGTGACATCGACTCTCCATAGCCAGAGCCACTTCATCTGCCCTGGATATGGTCGTCTGCAGAAGAGGCAGCGCTATAGAGGAAATTTTTTTAATAGGGTTTTTTGTATCATTTCCCAGCCTGGAATCTCTTGCGTTGCTCACTTCCAGGTATTGATCGAAAATCAGGGGAATAAAGCCTATTGTCAAAGTCATCATTGTCGCAATGATTCCCGCTTTTAAAAAGGGAATTCTGTTGAGTAATTTATAGATCGCACCGTGTATAAGAGCCGGATCAGTTGTCGATGTAAATGTCTGACTCAGAATAATTACCAGCACTAACTTCCAGCTATAAATAAGACCTGAATATAGTCCTTCTTCTGACAGGACGGGTATAAAAGAGACTGGTGTCCCCTCAATTGTTATGGATCTGGTTAATATTATCGCTATGAGAAAGAGCAGAAAAGAACGGATAATCTTTAATAATCTTCCAGGAGAAAGACATTTCGATTGATAATATTCCATCAGGAACACGGTCAGAGTAAAAATACTTAAAATCGATAGAGATAGTTTTTGAGAGTGAAAGATACTGATCGTCAGCGCCAGAAGTGAAAGCAATTTGATTCTTGTGTCAGTTCTGTTCAGAAGACTCTCGGAATAATGATAATGAAAAAGTTCTATTTCAGCCATGTCATTTTCTCTATAGATTCTTCATCAGGCCTTTTAATGCCGCAATCTTCCAGATGGCATAAGAGATCCTTGGGAGAGCCGCAATGAAGGATTTTCCCTTTATTCATAATAACCAGTTTGTTTCCGTGAGCGAGAACTTTCCCCAGATCATGAGTGATAATAATAATAGTATGACCCTTTTTATGGAGAGTTATAATCTGTTGTAGAACGTTTTTGACACCGGGATAATCCAGGTTTGAAAAAGGTTCATCGAAAATGAGGATATTGGAGTCCATTGCCAGGACTCCTCCTATGGCCAGTCTTCTCTTTTCTCCTCCTGAAAGAATATGAGGACGTTCTTTTCTTTTGTGCAGGAGATCCACATCGGTCAGAGCTCTATCTACGCGCCGGTTAATTTCTTCTCTTTTGAGCCGAAGATTTTCAGGTCCGAAAGCCGTGTCCCTTTCAACAGTCTGCCCGACAATCTGACTGTCGGCATCCTGAAATACCAGGCCTATTTCCTGTCTTGTTTTCTGCAGATTCTTTTGTATATTCTCACCCGATAAAGTAACCTCTCCGGAAGTCGGTTTTAACAAACCATTGAGATGTTTCATCAGAACACTTTTTCCGCTTCCATTGGGGCCGGAAATGATGAGGAAATCATTAAGGTGAATCTGCAGATTGATATTGTCAATCGCCAGTGTTCCACTGGAGAAACGATGCGAAAGGTTTGATATTTTTAGAACAGGATTCAAATCAGTCATTGAGCTGGGGTCGTAAGAATTTTGCCAGAAGAACTGCGACAGCTCCTTTGAGTAAGTCTCCGGGAATAAAAGGGATCATTCCAGCGCTGAAAGCTTTAGTCCAGTCCATGGACAAACTAAATTTCAGCCAGGGAACTCCCAGTGCATAGATAATCAGAATCCCCATTAATACAGCCACTATATCTTTCCAGATAGTACTCTTTCCCATCCCGCTCAATAGAGCGATTACAAAAGCTGCCAGGACATAGCCTAAGAGATATCCTCCAGTGGGACCAAAGAGAAATGCAAGTCCTGATCTTCCCCCTGAAAATACCGGTAATCCTATTATACCCAGAAGAAGGTAGATGCCCATACTGGCGGGAGCCCATTTTTTACCCAGTAATAATCCGGATAATAAGACAAAAAGATTAGCCAGAACAATGGGAACCGGGCCTATGGGAATGGCGATATAGGCTCCTACTGCAGTTAATGCCGCTAATAAGGCAGCTAATACCATGTGACGTATTGAAGACTTTTTTTCCATATCATTTCCTTTTATTGCTTTAAATATATGTCTCCGAAGAGAGCCTGTTTAATTTTGTTTTGCTTATTTTTAATAAGTAATGCTCCTGTGGCATCTATATCCTCTGCTATACCGGAAAAAGACTGGCCTAAAGATGTTTTTAGGTGGATTTTTCTGTTTATAGTATAATTGCCGGTTTTCCATTTTTGGCGGATCTGCTCCGGTAAATTCTCTCTTAGAAGTTTCTTATATTGTTCTTCAAAGGTGAATAGGAGATTTCTCCTGTCATAATCCAGCCCACTAATAGCTTTGAAGCTGGTTCCCGATTCGAGAGGGGGGGAATTGTTCACATTTATTCCCACTCCAAGATTCAGCCATTTAATAGAATCTCCGCTTATATGCATTTCATTCAGGATTCCGCAAATTTTTAAATCCTTATATAAAATATCATTGGGCCATTTTGCTGATACAGGGATATTGAAATCTCTATTTATTATTTCCGAGAGGACAGCTGTTGCCCCCAGAGTATATATATAATAGTAGGCCGAAGGAAGTTCCGGTCTTAAGATCATTGTAAAATACAATCCACCCTCATTGGAAAGCCAGGTCCTGTTTCCTCTGCCCTTACCGGAACTTTGTTTTTCGGCGACTATAGTTGTGAAACCGTCACAGTTCTCCTCTGCTTTTTCTCTGGCAATTTCCATGGTTGAGTTTAATTCTCTATAGATGTGATAGTTCTCTTTTTCCTTTTCGAATTCCCAGGAAAACAAATGGTCCATTTGTTCATTCAAATAATATCCCGAGGGAGTTCCTTCTATATGGTATCCCAATTCCTGAAGAGACTTAATTTGTTTCCAGACCGCGACTCTCGAAACCATGAGTTTATCTGCTATTTTCTGACCGGAGACAGCCCCGGAAGTATTTCTGAGCATAGAGAGTATCGTTTTTCTGGAATTGTTATTTTTGTTAACCATATTGCTGTATGTAAGTTAACGAAAAGGCTGGAGTTTGTCAATTCTAAATATAATTGACAAACAGGATCATCTTTATTATGGAAAAATCGTGGAAAGAAGACGGTGAATTAATGATTTTGAGGTGATAATTCCCACTGCCTGAAAAAGATCCGTTCAGTGGGAATTGCTGCTTTGTGAAGCTTAACTGATAATACTTTTATCTGGATCCAACAAGTGATATGGATGATATAGTATCTCCCATACCGACAAGAGTGACAGGATTGTCAATTATTATGGTGGGAACAGCTATAATCTCCATATCATCATTAGTAAAAATACCTTGAGTTACCAGATTGTTCGGGCCAAATTGGTTTTCCACTTCTTTAGCAAGATCTTCCAGTTCTTTCAGACCGACATCAGAGACCTCTTTATCCTTTGCCCATAAGAGAACGTCTTTTGTGTGGATAGCCCCGGTGCCCGCTTTAGCCGCAGCGATGACGGCCGCCAGCTGCATACCATTTCTATTTTTTTCCGGACTGATTTTAAATCCCCTGTCCTGCAAAGTAATATAGAGACCGAACATATGGAGCTGCATACGGGGACATCCGGTGAATTCTTTTATTTTCAACATTCCTTTGAAGAGGTTGGAACTGGTCGTTTCTTTGTCACACTTATCAGCCAGTGTTAATTCGCCAATAACTTCCAGCATATCAATCAGTTCTCTCTCGTTAAATCCGATACTGTCTGAAACAGCGACAAGTTTGTCAATGAGATGTCTTCGTATGGTTATGTCCTGTGTTGAAGCCACTTCAAAATGAAGGATGTGATCTGATTCTCCTTCTCGCCACTTTTCAACAATTTTAATAGATTCATCTATTCTATCTCGCCCTTTCAGACCATCGGGGAGTTTTTCCTTCAGCATTTGATAACCGGAAAGAATAATGTATTCAAAAGGGTTTTCCTCATCATCGAATAGATCAGAAAAAGGTTTGTCTATGGCAAGTTTGAAATTCAGCGGATCGTAAGTGGCAATAAACCTGTTTGACTTGGGGCAGGTTATTGTTTTTCCCTTATAGTTAAGTGTGTCCCCTTTATCGAACTCAATGATCCAGTGGATGAGCGGTATTTCAGACCGG
>JAEINM010000347.1 GCA_016342385.1 Spirochaetaceae bacterium
TTGAAAGATTTGTTCTTATTTCAACTGATAAAGCGGTAAAACCCTCGTGTGTCTATGGAGCCTCAAAAAAAATAGCTGAGAATATTGTTCTGAACTGTAGAAATGAAGCAGGAGAATATATGGTGGTTCGCTTCGGCAATGTACTGGGATCAAGAGGTTCAATAGTCCCGCTCTTTAAAGAGCAGATCTTATCGGGGGGACCTGTAACAATAACCCATCCGGAAACCAGTCGCTTCTTCATGACTATCCCCGAGGCGGCAACCCTGGTCCTTCAGGCCGGAGGTGTGGGAACAGGAGAAAATCTCTACATTCTGGATATGGGGGAACCCCTGAAGATATTGGAAATGGCCAGGCAGATGATCCGCTTCTACGGTTTCAGTGAAGATGACATACAGCTATCATTTATAGGGATGCGCACCGGTGAGAAAATTCACGAAACACTCTGGTCAAATAAAGAGAATCCCATTCAGACCGAATTCCCCAAAATAATGACATTGGGCAATAAAAGCCGCTTTACTCAATCTGAACTGGAGGAACTTCTCACGGAACTTTCATGGATTTGTTTTCCCGGAGATGGTAAAAACGAGCTTTTTAGAAACAGAATTGAATTGAGACGATCTCTCAACCGCTTTATGCCCTCTGTGGAGGTTCCCGCCAATGAACCGAAATACTGATTTTATCCCGTTCTCCAAACCTTCTACGGGGATTGAAGAGGAAAATGCCGCCGTGAGGGTCATTCGGAGCGGATGGCTTACCAGCGGAATCGAAGTAAAGGAATTTGAAAAAGAATTTGCCTCTTATGTGGGATCAAAACACGCACTGACTGTCAATTCAGCAACAGCAGGTCTCCATCTGGCCCTTGAAGCACTGGGTATTTCGAGAGGAGATAAGGTAGCAACTACACCCTATACCTTTACAGCGACCTCCGAAGTGATCCGGTATCTCGGTGCAGATCCTATCTTTGTGGATATCGAAAGAGACAGCTGGAACATTGATCCCGAATTACTGGAAAAAGCCATCATTGAATACAATGGTCAGATAAAAGCCATTCTTCCAGTTCATATGGGTGGGCAGCACTGCCGAATGGATGAAATTTGCGCTATCGCCGAAAAATATAATGTTAAGATTATCGAAGACGCTGCTCACAGTTTTCCTGTTAAAACAGAAAGAGGTTTCTCCGGAACAATAGGAGATGCTGGTGTCTATTCATTTTATGCCAATAAAACCATAACCACCGGAGAAGGAGGTATGATTGTAACCGACTCCGATGAGATCGCCAGAAGAGTTTCAATCATGCGTCTTCATGGAATAGACCGGGATGCGTGGAACCGGTATACATCATCGGCTGGATCCTGGAAATACGCTGTTGTTGCAGCGGGATTTAAATACAATATGACAGATATTGCCGCTGCTATCGGAAGAGAGCAGCTGAAAAAAGCAATGGATTTTTTAAATGCCAGAAAAGAAATCGCCCGAAAATACCATAATGGTATGAAACATTTTGATTTCATAAAAATACCGGAATATAAAAGAGACCATTCCTGGCATCTCTATATTATCAGGCTGGCAGAAGAGAAACTCTCTATTGACAGAGACAGTTTTATTGAAGAACTTAAAATAGAGGGGATTGGTACTTCGGTTCATTATATCCCCCTCCATATGATGCCCTATTACAAAGAACTGTATTCTTTTAAAGAGACCGATTTTCCGGAAACTTTACAAAAATACAGGGAAAGCATAAGTATTCCCATTTTCCCGGGCATGACAGAATTTCAAGTGGAAAGGGTCATATCATCAATTAAAAAAATTGGAGAGAAATACTACCGGTACAATGTATGATTGAAAATAAACGCTTTAAGGACAAACTGGCCGGAAAAGTCCGGTTTCCTGAAGATTTAAACAGCAAACGGACGATAACAGCCAGAGTTATCCGTTCGACAGTTTCTCATGGAAATATCAAAGATATACATCTACCTGAAATCCCTCCCGATATCCTGCTGATCAGTGCTAAAGATATTCCCGGATCAAACAGTATTACCGTACCCGGAGGTTCGGTCCCTCTACTCGCAGAAAAGACCGTAATGTACAAAGGTGAAGCTATACTACTGGCAGCCGGACCCGATGAAGAGGAACTGATAAATTTTATCAGTGCCATAAAAATTGAATATGAAATCCTCGATGAACTGAGCATCCCCGAAACCACTGAAAACTCCGAAGACTTTGTAGCATCGAGAGTCATTGTCAAGGGTGATCCCGATGAAGCGATAAAGCAGGGCTGGCAGATTTTCCATGCCCAGTTTTCTACACCTCCACAGGAACATTTATCTACACCCATATTAAGCGCCTATGTGAAGACCGAAGGCCAAAAAATTGTAATAAACTGTACAACTCAATGGCCGACAAATGTCGTTCAGAACGTTGCAGCCGTGACTGGTGTCAAAAGAAAGAATATTACTATGAAAACAAATTTTTCTGGAAAGTCTCTGGATAGTAAAATATGGATGCCCTCGGTTGTGGCGGCTCAGGCAGCAGTTCTCTCTTTCAAAAGCAAAAGACCCGTAAGACTGGTCTATTCAGCCCGGGAAGATTTCCTCTACTCTCCCAAGAGAATTCCCGCCTCCTTCAGATATAGTGCGGCCATCGATGAAAACGGCAAACTGACAGCACTGATCATCTCTCTCATGCTGGATACAGGCAGCAGAAAAATGATGACAGATGAAATACTGGATAGAGTATGTATGGGTGCGGCAGGTATATACCAGTGCCGCAATATAAAAGTGACCGGCAGAGTCTATAGAAGTAATAAAGCACCAATGGGCGCATTTTCAGGATTTGGTCTCTCTCAGGCATTTTTCGCATCGGAACGGATGACTTCAATTATAGTTGAGAGATTAATAAAAATTCAGAGGACAGAGATAAAAGAGCGTATAGAAGAAGCTCTGAATATGGGAGATGAAGGAAAGCTTAAATCAGCCAGAAGCAGAACAACAACTGATCCTGCCCTATGGAGAGAGAAAAACTTCCTGATAAAAGGAAATACATATTTAAGTGGTGGGAAACTGAAGAAAAATCCCCCTATTAATGAACTTATGGCTCATCTCTTAAGAAAATCTGATTTTACAAGGAAATTCGCCGCCTATTCCAATGCTCTTCAAAGCAGAGACAACGCGAATACAAGCCCTTTCAGAAGAAGAGGGATCGGGATTGCCACATCATATATGGGAAGCAATTTTCTTAGAAGAGAAAGGGGGCTGTTTTCCGCTACTGTAATCTGCAGATTGGATAAAGCGGGAAAACTCACCATTATTACATCATCATTACCGGATAACTTCGTTTTACTGAAATTATGGAAAAAAAACGCCATGGAGATTTTATCAATAGAAGGAGATAATATAGATATTATCGGAGATGAAGATAATCGGATTCCCATAGCCGGACCGGCAACATTATCGAGAAACATTACCATAATCACACGCCTTATGGTCCAATGTTTTGAGCATATAAAGAAAAAAAGATTCCGCGATCCCCTACCCCTGGAAGTGAAAAAATCCTTTCAAAACAGCTCTTCAAGAAAATGGGATACCAATTCATTCACAGGACACCCTTTTCACGAATTATCCTGGATATCCTGTGCTGTCGAAGTGGAAATCGATGAAAAGACTTTCACTCCTATTATCAGAAAAGTATGGCTTACCATCGACTGCGGATTACTACTAAACAGAGATTCTGCTCTGGCGGAAGTGGAAAGTGAAATAATGCAGGCGATCGGCTGGTGCTCTACTGAGGATCTTCCATTTAAGGGCAATAGAATTACTACCGCAGATATGGCAAACTACATAATGCCGGGGATAAAAGAACTTCCTTCATTATCCATAGATTTTCTCGAGGGGGGAAGCAAAACGGCAAAAGCCCTGGGAGGTCTTGTGTTGAACGCTCTTCCTGCTGCTTACAGCAGTGCTGTCAGTCAGGCTGCGGGATATGAATTCTGTTCTCTCCCCATTCAGCCCCATCAGATCTATACCGCTTTGGAGGATAAATGAACATCACATTTAACCTGAACGGAAAAGATGTTTCCATAGAAGTCCGCCCCGACAAGAGACTCTCATCTATACTGAGAGATGATCTAAACTTAAAAGGAGTGCGAAAGGGCTGTGGCACGGGTCATTGTGGAAGCTGTATTATTCTTCTCGATGATCTGCTTGTCTCTTCCTGCCAGATCCCGGCCTTTGCCTCGAGACACAAAAAAATAATCACAATTGAGGGTCTCTCTCAATCTAGAGAATTTAACGATATTCTAAGCGGTTTTAAAGAAGCAGGAGTACATCTCTGTGCCTATTGTGCTCCTGCCAGAATTATTTCAACGGCTTATATGCTCAGAAAGCACATCATGCCCACAGAAGAGCAGATTATTGATAATATATCATCCGTTCAATGCCGATGCAGCAGCTTCTCTCATCTGAAAAATGGAATTATCCAGGCTTCAATCCACTATAACAGGAGAAAAAGCAATGGTTAAAATAAATAGACCTCCTGTAATATACAGTCCCTCATCGCTTCAGGATCTCCTGCGTATATACAACCTCAACAAAGACGCGACAATATTTGCCGGCGGAACCATTTCTTC